>NZ_JAEVHN010000200.1:0-10050 GCF_016803375.1 Micromonospora sp. 4G55 | reverse complement strand
CGGGCGTTGACCGGCCCGCTGGCCGGCTCGACGGCGCTCCTGCTCACCGCGGGGGCGCTGGCCTGGGCGGCGGTGGTCCTGGCCGGCTACGCCTGGCGACGCCGGGTCCGCCCCTGAGCGGGGCCGGCCCGCCGAAGGCCGGCCGCCGGAGGTGCCGCGCCGGAGTGACCGGGCGCACGTGGGGTGCGATTTGGTGCTCACCGTCGCGTGCCGTAACCTGATGACGAAGTTCCACCCAGAGACCGCTGGTCACCGTGCTCCGGCACGGTCGAAGGTCCCGCGATGACGGGCGACCCGCGCAGGGCGGTAAGCGAAAATCGGCTCTTCCCGTGGTCCGCCGACCATGGTGATCGTGCCGGCCCTCGCCCCGTGCGCCCTGCGCCGGGGCTTTTCTCGTTGTCGTGATCCTCCGCCGCCGTCCCAGGCCACCCGGCCTGCCGACGGCGACCAGCCTCGAGCAACGAGAGAGGAGGGACATGGCGGACAAGCCGATCCGGGCCGACAAGGCCACGGCCGTCGCTGAGCTGACCGAGAGCTTCCGTACCGCGGGCGCTGCGGTGCTGACCGAGTACCGTGGTCTGACGGTTTCCCAGCTCACCCAGCTGCGGCGCTCGCTCGGCAAGGAGACCACCTACACGGTCGCGAAGAACACGCTGGCCAAGCGTGCCGCGACCGAGGCGGGCATCTCCGGCCTCGACGAGCTGTTCACCGGTCCTACCGCGCTGACTTTCGTTTCGGGCGACGTCGTCGAGGCGGCGAAGGGGCTTCGCGACTTCGCGAAGGCCAACCCGAAGCTCGTCATCAAGGGCGGTGTCTTCGAGGGCAAGGCCATTTCCGCGGCCGAGGTCACGAAGCTCGCCGACCTGGAGTCCCGTGAGGTGCTGCTGGCCAAGCTGGCCGGCGCGATGAAGGGCAACCTGAGCAAGGCCGCGGCCCTGTTCCAGGCTCCGCTCTCCAAGACCGCCCGTCTGGCGGCCGCCCTGCAGGACAAGCGCGAGAAGGAGGGCGCCGAGGCGGCCTGAGGCCTCCCGGCGCACCCAGTTCTTACCTAACAGATTCAGGAAAGGACGCCAGACATGGCGAAGCTCAGCACCGACGAGCTGCTCGACGCGTTCAAGGAGATGACGCTGATCGAGCTCTCCGAGTTCGTGAAGCAGTTCGAGGAGACCTTCGAGGTCACCGCCGCCGCTCCGGTCGCGGTCGCCGCTGCCGGTGGCGCCGCTGCCCCGGCCGAGGCCGAGCCGGAGAAGGACGAGTTCGACGTCGTCCTCGAGGGTGACGGTGGCAAGAAGATCCAGGTCATCAAGGTCGTGCGTGAGCTGACCGGCCTGGGCCTCAAGGAGGCCAAGGACGCGGTCGAGTCCGCGCCGAAGGCCATCCTGGAGAAGGTCAACAAGGAGACCGCCGAGAAGGCCAAGGCCAAGCTCGAGGGCGAGGGCGCCAAGGTCACCCTCAAGTAATTGAGGTACGACCAGGCGCGCGTCCGGCTCACGTGAGCCGGGGCACACCGCATCGCGGCGGGCGTGATCCGGGAACGGATCACCGCCCGCTGTGGTTGGTGACTACCGGTGGCAGCGGCGTGAGCAGGACGTCCGGCACTCGGCGTACGGCACCACGGCGGTGCCCGGCGGTGGCTCCGGACCGGAAAGAGGGCGGCGACCCGACACCGGCCCTTGACGCGGCACCGGACCGCCAGGCACGCTGACACCAGCAAGTCCTTCCGCGCTTGCGACGGCCACCACTTGGGTAATGGCAACGGCAGCACCACCGCCGCGGCACCCGAGCGGCCCGCAGGAACGCCGCGTTCCGAGCGGCCCGGCAGACCCGGTTTTCCGGGCTCCCGAGGCACGTTCCGCGACGACCTGCGGGGTGGGCTGGACAGCGGTTAGCCTCTCGGCTACACTGCTAGTTTGCGCTGCCTTCCGACTTGACCCCTGCTCGGAAATGTCCGTTTACGGATATTTCTGGTGGGGTCATTGGAGTGCACGCGTACCAGCCGTTCTGCAGCACCGGTCCTCGGAAGGACGCATCTTGGCAGCTTCCCGCCCTGCGAAGACCAGTCGTACGTCGAGCGCTTTCGCTCCCCGCCGAGTTTCTTTCGGCAGGATCACCGAACACCTCGAGGTCCCCAACCTCCTCGCCATTCAGAACGAGTCCTTCGACTGGCTCGTCGGCAACGAGGCTTGGCAGGGCCGGTCGGCGGACGACCCGCACGCACGATCGGGTCTCGCGGAGATCCTCGAAGAGATCAGTCCCATTGAGGACTTCTCCGGCACCATGTCGCTCTCCTTCTCGGCTCCGCGCTTCGACGAGGTCAAGGCCTCGATCGAGGAGTGCAAGGAGAAGGACCTGACCTACTGCGCGCCGCTGTTCGTGACCGCGGAGTTCACCAACAACACCACTGGCGAGATCAAGAGCCAGACGGTGTTCATGGGTGACTTCCCGATGATGACGCCGAAGGGCACCTTCATCATCAACGGCACCGAGCGCGTCGTGGTCAGCCAGCTCGTCCGGTCCCCGGGCGTCTACTTCGACAAGCAGCCGGACAAGACCTCCGACCGCGACCTCTCCAGCGTCAAGGTCATCCCGAGCCGGGGTGCCTGGCTGGAGTTCGACATCGACAAGCGCGACACGGTCGGCGTCCGCATCGACCGCAAGCGTCGGCAGGCCGTCACGGTCCTGCTCAAGGCCATCGGATGGTCGGCCGAGCAGATCCGTGAGCGGTTCGGCTGGTCCGAGCTGATGATGACCACGCTCGAGAAGGACCACATCGCCGGCCAGGACGAGGCGCTGCTCGACATCTACCGCAAGCTCCGCCCTGGCGAGCCGCCGACCCGTGAGAACGCCCAGACCCTGCTCGACAACCTCTTCTTCAACCCGAAGCGGTACGACGTCGCCAAGGTCGGTCGTTACAAGTTCAACAAGAAGCTCGAGCTGAACGTCCCGATCACCACGGGCACGCTCACCGAGGACGACATCGTCGCCACCGTGGAGTACCTCTGCCGGCTGCACGCCGGTGAGGACGGCTACGAGGCCGACGACATCGACCACTTCGGCAACCGGCGCCTGCGCACGGTCGGCGAGCTCATCCAGAACCAGGTCCGCGTCGGCCTGTCCCGGATGGAGCGGGTCGTCCGCGAGCGGATGACCACGCAGGACGTCGAGGCGATCACGCCGCAGACCCTGATCAACATCCGCCCGGTGGTGGCGGCGATCAAGGAGTTCTTCGGTACGTCGCAGCTGTCCCAGTTCATGGACCAGACCAACCCGCTGGCGGGCCTGACCCACCGGCGCCGGCTGAGCGCGCTCGGCCCGGGTGGTCTGTCCCGGGAGCGGGCCGGCTTCGAGGTCCGTGACGTGCACCCGTCGCACTACGGCCGGATGTGCCCGATCGAGACGCCGGAAGGCCCGAACATCGGCCTGATCGGCGCGCTTTCCACCTTCGCCCGGGTCAACCCGTTCGGCTTCATCGAGACGCCGTACCGGAAGGTCGTCGAGGGTCGGGTCACCGACCAGATCGACTACCTGACCGCGGACGAGGAGGACCGGTACGTCAAGGCGCAGGCCAACGCGCCGCTCAAGGCCGACGGCACCTTCGCCGAGGACCGGGTCCTGTGTCGCCGTAAGGGTGGCGAGACCGAGGACGTCGTTCCCGGCGCCGTCGACTACATGGACGTCTCGCCGCGGCAGATGACCTCGGTCGCGACCGCGATGATCCCGTTCCTCGAGCACGACGACGCCAACCGGGCCCTGATGGGCGCGAACATGCAGCGCCAGGCGGTGCCGCTGGTCAAGGCCGAGTCGCCGCTGGTCGGTACGGGCATGGAGTACCGGGCCGCCGTCGACGCCGGTGACGTCGTCGTCGCCGAGGTCGGTGGTGTGATCGAGGACCTCTGCGCCGACTACATCACCATCCACCAGGACGACGGCCACCGCCGGACGTACCTGCTGCACAAGTTCCGTCGCTCCAACGCCGGCTCCTGCGTCAACCAGAAGCCGGTCGTCTTCGAGGGCGACCGCGTCGAGGCCGGCCAGGTCATCGCCGACGGTCCGTGCACCGACGAGGGCGAGATGGCGCTCGGGCGCAACCTGCTGGTGGCGTTCATGTGCTGGGAGGGCCACAACTACGAGGACGCGATCATCCTGTCGCAGCGCCTCGTGCAGCAGGACGTGCTCACCTCGATCCACATCGAGGAGCACGAGGTCGACGCCCGGGACACCAAGCTCGGCCCGGAGGAGATCACCCGCGACATCCCGAACGTCAGCGAGGAGATGCTCGCTGACCTCGACGAGCGCGGCATCATCCGGATCGGCGCCGAGGTCGTCCCCGGCGACATCCTGGTCGGCAAGGTCACGCCCAAGGGCGAGACCGAGCTGACCCCGGAGGAGCGGCTGCTCCGCGCGATCTTCGGTGAGAAGGCGCGCGAGGTCCGGGACACCTCGCTGAAGGTGCCGCACGGCGAGACCGGCACGGTCATCGGCGTGCGTACCTTCTCCCGCGAGGACGGCGACGAGCTGCCGCCGGGCGTCAACGAGCTGGTCCGGGTCTACGTCGCCCAGAAGCGCAAGATCCAGGACGGCGACAAGCTCGCCGGCCGGCACGGCAACAAGGGCGTCATCTCCAAGATCCTGCCGGTCGAGGACATGCCGTTCCTGGAGGACGGCACCCCGGTCGACATCGTGCTCAACCCGCTGGGTGTGCCCAGCCGGATGAACATCGGTCAGGTGCTGGAGACCCACCTCGGCTGGGTGGCCAAGACCGGTTGGAAGGTCGAGGGCGACGACGCCGACTGGAAGCGCCAGCTCCGCTCGATCGAGGCGCACGAGTCCGAGGGGGACACGAACGTGGCCACCCCGGTCTTCGACGGTGCCCGTGAGGAGGAGATCTCCGGTCTGCTCGCGTCGACCCTGCCCAACCGGGACGGCAAGCAGCTGATCGGGTCCTCCGGCAAGGCGCAGCTGTTCGACGGTCGTTCCGGCGAGCCGCTGCCGGACCCGATCGCGGTCGGCTACATCTACATCCTGAAGCTCAACCACCTGGTCGACGACAAGATCCACGCCCGGTCGACCGGCCCGTACTCGATGATCACGCAGCAGCCGCTGGGTGGTAAGGCGCAGTTCGGTGGTCAGCGCTTCGGTGAGATGGAGTGCTGGGCCATGCAGGCGTACGGCGCCGCCTACGCCCTGCAGGAGCTGCTGACCATCAAGTCCGACGACGTCCTGGGCCGGGTCAAGGTCTACGAGGCGATCGTCAAGGGCGAGAACATCCCCGAGCCGGGCATTCCGGAGTCGTTCAAGGTGCTGCTCAAGGAGCTGCAGTCGCTGTGCCTCAACGTCGAGGTGCTCTCCAGCGACGGCGTGGCCCTGGAGATGCGCGAGACCGACGACGAGGTGTTCCGGGCCGCGGAGGAGCTGGGCATCGACCTGTCCCGGCGCGAGCCGAGCTCGGTCGAAGAGGTCTGAGGTGAGCGGTCGGGAGCCGGCTCGCCGGCTCGACCCCACCCACTAGCTAGCAGTACAGACGACGACATAGGGGACATAGTGCTCGACGTCAACTTCTTCGACGAGCTGCGCATCGGCCTCGCCACCGCCGACGACATCCGTCAGTGGTCGCACGGTGAGGTCAAGAAGCCTGAGACGATCAACTACCGCACCCTGAAGCCGGAAAAGGACGGGCTCTTCTGCGAGAAGATCTTCGGTCCGCAGCGGGACTGGGAGTGCTACTGCGGTAAGTACAAGCGGGTCCGCTTCAAGGGCATCATCTGCGAGCGCTGCGGCGTCGAGGTGACCCGTTCCAAGGTCCGTCGTGAGCGGATGGGGCACATCGAGCTCGCCGCTCCGGTGACCCACATCTGGTACTTCAAGGGCGTGCCGAGCCGGCTGGGCTACCTGCTGGACCTCGCCCCCAAGGACCTCGAGAAGATCATTTACTTCGCCTCGTACGTCGTGACGAGCGTGGACGCCGAGTCGCGTCACCGTGACCTCTCGACGATCGAGAACGAGATCCTGGCCGAGAAGCGGCAGTCCGAGAACAGCCGCGACTCGGAGATCGAGAAGCGGGCCGCCAAGCTCGAGGCCGACCTGGCCGAGCTGGAGGCCGAGGGTGCCAAGGCGGACGTCCGGCGCAAGGTCAAGGAGGGCGGAGAGCGCGAGATGCGCCAGATCCGCGACCGGGCCCAGCGCGAGATCGACCGCCTCGACGAGGTGCTGGACACCTTCCGCAAGCTGGAGCCGAAGCAGCTGGTCACCGACGAGCTGCTCTACCGCGAGCTGCGCGACCGGTTCGGCGAGTACTTCACCGGCGGCATGGGCGCCGAGGCCATCAAGGCGCTGGTCCAGAACATGGACCTCGACGCCGAGGCCGAGAGCCTGCGCGAGACCATCCGCTCCGGCAAGGGCCAGCGGAAGATCCGGGCGCTCAAGCGACTGAAGGTCGTCGCGGCGTTCCTGAACACCCGCAACTCGCCGCTCGGCATGGTGCTGGACTGCGTCCCGGTCATCCCGCCGGACCTGCGCCCGATGGTGCAGCTCGACGGTGGCCGCTTCGCGACCTCCGACCTGAACGACCTGTACCGCCGCGTGATCAACCGGAACAACCGCCTCAAGCGGCTGATCGACCTCGGCGCGCCCGAGATCATCGTCAACAACGAGAAGCGGATGCTCCAGGAGGCCGTCGACGCGCTGTTCGACAACGGCCGTCGCGGCCGGCCGGTCACCGGTCCGGGTAACCGCCCGCTCAAGTCGCTGTCGGACATGCTCAAGGGCAAGCAGGGCCGGTTCCGCCAGAACCTGCTCGGCAAGCGCGTCGACTACTCCGGCCGTTCGGTCATCGTGGTCGGCCCGAAGCTGAAGCTGCACCAGTGCGGCCTGCCCAAGCAGATGGCGCTGGAGCTGTTCAAGCCCTTCGTGATGAAGCGGCTGGTGGACCTCAACCACGCCCAGAACATCAAGTCCGCCAAGCGGATGGTCGAGCGGCAGCGGCCGGTCGTGTGGGACGTGCTGGAAGAGGTCATCGGCGAGCACCCGGTGCTGCTGAACCGTGCGCCGACCCTGCACCGCCTGGGCATCCAGGCCTTCGAGCCGCAGCTGGTCGAGGGCAAGGCGATCCAGATCCACCCGCTCGTCTGCACCGCGTTCAACGCGGACTTCGACGGTGACCAGATGGCGGTGCACGTGCCGCTGTCCGCCGAGGCCCAGGCCGAGGCGCGGATCCTGATGCTGTCGTCGAACAACATCCTCAAGCCGGCCGACGGCAAGCCGGTCACCATGCCCACCCAGGACATGGTCATCGGTCTCTACCACCTCACCCACCTCACCCCCGGTGGCAAGGGCGAGGGCCGGGCGTTCAGCTCGGACGCCGAGGCGCGGATGGCGTTCGACAGCGGCGAGCTGCACCTGCAGACCCCGGTCAAGATCCGGCTGCGCGGCGTGGTCGGTGTCGACAACGGCGCCGGCGCCGAGCCGTGGGTCGCGCCCGAGGGCTGGGCCGAGGGTGAGCAGCTGACCGTGGAGACCACGCTGGGCCGGGTCCTGTTCAACGAGACGCTGCCGCAGGGCTACCGCTTCGTGAACTACGAGATCCGCAAGGGCCAGCTCTCCGCGATCGTCAACGACCTCGCCGAGCGCTTCCCGAAGGTGGCTCTCGCGGCCACCCTGGACGGGCTCAAGGAGGCCGGTTTCCACTGGGCCACCTGGTCCGGCGTCACCATCGGCATGGAGGACGTCATCGCGCCGCCGCGCAAGCGGGAGATCCTGGCGCGGTACGAGAAGGACGCCGACCAGATCGACAAGCAGTACCAGCGTGGTCTGATGACCGCCGAGGAGCGTCGCGGCGAGCTCATCGAGATCTGGACCAAGGCGACCAACGAGGTCGCCAAGGAGATGGACACCGCGCTGCCGCAGGAGAACCCGCTGTGGAAGATGATCAACTCGGGTGCTCGCGGTAACCTGCTCCAGCTCCGGCAGATCGCGGCGATCCGTGGTCTGGTGGCCAACCCGAAGGGCGAGATCATCCCGCGGCCGATCAAGGCCAGCTACCGGGAGGGTCTGTCCGTGCTGGAGTACTTCATCTCCACGCACGGTGCCCGTAAGGGTCTCGCCGACACCGCGCTGCGGACCGCCGACTCGGGTTACCTGACCCGTCGTCTGGTGGACGTCTCGCAGGACGTGATCATCCGCGAGGAGGACTGCGGCACCGACCGGGCGATCCCGATGCAGATCGGCGAGCGGCTGGACAGCAAGCTGGTCGTGCACACGCACGCCGAGACCAGCGTGCACGCCCGGACCCTGGCCGACGACATCAAGGGGCCGGACGGCACCGTGGTGGCGCAGCGCGGTCAGGACCTCAACTCGATCCTGGTCGACAAGATCGTCGCCGCCGGGGTGGAGACGGTCCGGGTGCGCAGCGTGCTCACCTGCGAGTCGAAGCTGGGCGTCTGCGCGGCCTGCTACGGCCGTTCGCTGCCGACCGGCAAGTCGGTCGACATCGGCGAGGCGGTCGGCATCATCGCCGCCCAGTCGATCGGTGAGCCGGGTACGCAGCTGACGATGCGTACCTTCCACACCGGTGGTGTCGCGGGTGAGGACATCACCCAGGGTCTGCCCCGTGTCCAGGAGATCTTCGAGGCCCGGATCCCGAAGGGCAAGGCACCCATCGCCGACACCCCGGGCCGGGTCCGGATCGAGGACGGCGAGCGGTCCCGGAAGATCATCGTGGTGCCGGACGACGGCAGCGACGAGATCGTCTACGACAAGATCTCCAAGCGGGTCAAGCTGCGGACCCACGACGGGGACCACGTCGAGGTCGGCGAGAAGCTCACCGAGGGCACCATCGACCCGCACGAGCTGCTCCGCATCCTCGGCCCGCGCGCGGTCCAGGTCCACCTGACCCAGGAGGTCCAGGAGGTCTACCGCTCGCAGGGTGTGCTCATCCACGACAAGCACATCGAGATCATCATCCGCCAGATGCTCAAGCGGGTGACGGTCATCGACTCCGGCTCGACCGAGTTCCTGCCGGGCGTGCTGGTCGACCGGGCGCTCTTCGAGTCGGAGAACCGCCGGCTCGTCGGTGAGGGTGGCGAGCCCGCCGCCGGTCGCCCGGTGCTGATGGGTATCACCAAGGCCTCGCTGGCCACCGACTCCTGGCTCTCGGCGGCCTCCTTCCAGGAGACCACCCGGGTGCTGACCGACGCGGCGATCAACTCGCGCAGCGACTCGCTCGTCGGCCTCAAGGAGAACGTGATCATCGGCAAGCTCATCCCGGCCGGTACGGGCATCAGCAAGTACCGCAACGTCCGGGTCGAGCCGACCGAGGAGGCGAAGGCCAAGGTCTACTCGATGACCGGCTACCCGGAGACCGACTACGGCTTCGGGCCGGCCAGCGGGCAGGCTGTGCCGCTGGACGACTTCGACTTCGGGTCGTACCGCTAAGCAGTGACCGACGAGGCCCCCGGCGTGACCGCCGGGGGCCTCGTCGTGTTCCGGGGTGGGTCGGCCTTCGGGGCCGAGGTGGCCGGTCCCGGCGTGCGCCGACGGGCATGATGGGGGTATGACGACCGCTCCCGGGCAGCTGCCCGTGGCGCACCAGCCGCCACGCCACCCGCTCGACCCCGACCCGGCACCCGCGACGAAGGCCCGCGCGGTCTTCGCGCTGGGCCTGATCGGGGCGCTGACCGGGCTGTTCATCGGCGGGGTGGTGCCCGCGACGGTGGCGCTCCAGCTCGCCCGGCAGGCCCGGCGGGAGGCGTACGCCTCCGGCGGGTACCTCACCGGCGCGGCCTGGCTGCGGCAGGGGGAGCGGCTGGCCTGGGCGGGTCTGGTGCTGGTCGCGGTCGCCGTGGTGACGCTCGTGGTGATCGGCGTGGTCCGGCTGGCCGACGCCCCGTTCGGGCAGGACTACGCCCCGAACGTGGACTGAGCGCCGGTGATCGTGCGGGCCCTGCGGGGCGGTGCGCGCCGACGGTAGCCTGGCCGGTGTCCGTCGCGCGGCGAGGGATCTGGCTTGTCGACAGGAGGACCACGTGACGGAACCGGCGCCGCCGTCGGGAGCCG
>NZ_JAEVHN010000199.1:0-10061 GCF_016803375.1 Micromonospora sp. 4G55 | reverse complement strand
CGACCGGCTGGGACGGCGACGGCGACGGACCGTCCCGCCGGGCGGGCGCAGGGGGAGTCGGAGGCGTCGGCGTGACCGCAGGACAATAGACTCGCTCCGGTCACCGCGCGTCATCTCCGATCGCGCGGCCGGCACACCGCAGACGCAGCAGGACAGCCACGAAGGGGGCACCGATGGCCGCCATCTCCCGCGAGGAGGTCGCGCACCTGGCGCGACTGTCGCGGCTCGCCGTCACCGAGGAGGAGTTGGACGTCTTCGCCGGCCAGCTCGACGTGATCCTCCAGTCGGTGGCCCAGGTCGGCGAGGTCGCCGCGGCGGACATCCCGCCGACCTCCCACTCGGTGCCGCTGACGAACGTGCTCCGCGAGGACGTGGTGACGCCGTGCCTGACCCCGGAGGAGGCGCTGTCCGGCGCGCCGGACGCCGACCAGCAGCGGTTCCGCGTCCCGCGGATCCTGGACGAGGATGTGGCCTCATGAGCGATCTGACCAGAATGACCGCGACGGAGATCGCCGGTCTCGTCGCCAGCGGTGAGACCTCCGCCGTCGAGGTGACGCAGGCCCACCTGGGCCGGATCGCCGCCGTCGACGACCGGGTGCACGCCTTCCTGCACGTCGACACCGAGGGCGCGCTGGCCGCCGCCCGCGCGGTCGACGAGCGTCGGGCCGCTGGCGAGGAGCTGGGCCCGCTGGCCGGCGTGCCGGTCGCCGTCAAGGACGTACTCACCACCAAGGGTGTGCCGACCACCGTCGGGTCGAAGATCCTCGAGGGGTGGCGCCCGCCGTACGACTCGACGATCGTGCAGCGGCTGCGCGACGCCGGCACGGTGATGCTCGGCAAGACCAACATGGACGAGTTCGCGATGGGCTCCTCCACCGAATACTCCGCGTACGGCCCGACCCACAACCCGTGGGACCTGGACCGGATCCCGGGCGGCTCCGGTGGCGGCAGCGCCGCCGCGCTGGCCGCGTACGAGGCGCCGCTGGCGATCGGCTCGGACACCGGCGGCTCGATCCGCCAGCCCGGCGCGGTCACCGGCACCGTCGGCGCGAAGCCCACCTACGGCGGCACCTCCCGGTACGGCCTGGTGGCGTTCTCCTCGTCGCTGGACACCCCCGGCCCGTGTGCCCGTACGGTGCTCGACGCCGCGCTGCTGCACCAGGTGATCGGCGGGCACGACCCGCGCGACTCGACCTCCATCCCGGCCCCGGTGCCGGACGTGGTGGCCGCCGCGAAGCTCGGCGCCACCGGCGACCTGACCGGCGTGAAGCTCGGCATCGTCACCGAGTTCACCGGCGAGGGCGCGGAGCCGGGCGTGCTGGCCGCGTTCCGCGAGTCGGTCGACACCCTGGCCAAGCTGGGCGCCGAGATCGTCGAGGTGTCCTGCCCGCACTTCGCGTACGCCCTGCCGGCGTACTACCTGATCGCGCCCAGCGAGTGCTCCTCCAACCTGGCCCGGTTCGACGGCGTCCGGTTCGGCCTGCGGGTCGGCGACGACGGCAACCGGTCGCTGGAGGAGGTCATGTCGCTGACCCGGGAGGCCGGCTTCGGTCCGGAGGTCAAGCGGCGCATCATGCTCGGCACGTACGCCCTCTCCTCGGGCTACTACGACGCCTACTACGGGCAGGCGCAGAAGGTCCGCACCCTGATCACCCGGGACTTCACCGCGGCCTTCGAGCGGGTCGACGCGCTGATCTCGCCGACCACGCCGTTCGTGGCGTTCCCGATCGGCGCGCGCACCGCGGACCCGTACCAGATGTACCTGGCTGACCTGTTCACCATCCCGACCAACCTGTACGGCGGCCCGGGCATCTCGGTGCCCTGCGGCCTCTCCGACGGGCTCCCCGTCGGCCTGCAGGTGATGGCCCCGACGATGGCCGACGACCGGATGTACCGGGTCGCCGCCGCGCTGGAGTCCGTGGTCGGCACGTTCACCCCACCGGCGCTGTGAGGCAGGAGCTCAGATGACCACGACACTGCCCGCGTACGACGAGGTCGTCGCGCGCTACGAACCGGTGATCGGCCTGGAGACCCACGTCGAGCTGGGCACGAACACGAAGATGTTCTGCGGCTGCCCGACCGACTTCGGCGGCGAGCCGAACACCCGGGTCTGTCCGGTCTGCCTGGGCCTGCCCGGTTCGCTGCCGGTGGCCAACAAGGCGGCCATCGAGGCGACCATTCGGATCGGCCTGGCGTTGAACTGCTCCATCGCCGAGTGGTGCCGGTTCGCCCGGAAGAACTACTTCTACCCGGACATGCCGAAGGACTTCCAGATCAGCCAGTACGACGAGCCGCTGTGCTTCGACGGCTACCTGGACGTCGAGGTCGGCGGCGAGCTGGTGCGCATCGGCATCGAGCGGGTGCACCTGGAGGAGGACACCGGCAAGACGCTGCACGTCGGTGGCGCCACCGGCCGCATCCACGGCGCGACCGAGTCGCTGGTCGACTACAACCGCGCCGGCATCCCGCTGGTGGAGATCGTCACCAAGCCGGTGCCGGGCACCGGCGCGCTGGCGCCGGAGGTGGCCCGGGCGTACGTCACGGAGCTGCGCGACGTGCTCCGCTCGCTGGGCGTCTCCGACGTGCGGATGGAGGAGGGCTCGCTGCGCTGCGACGTGAACACCTCCCTCAACCTGCCCGGCGAGGAGTGGGGCACCCGCACCGAGACCAAGAACGTCAACTCGCTGCGCTCGGTGGAGCGGGCGGTCCGCTCGGAGATGTTGCGTCAGGCCGCCGTGCTCGACGCCGGCGGGAAGATCACCCAGGAGACCCGGCACTTCCACGAGGACACCGGCGACACCACGCCGGGCCGGTCCAAGGAGACCGCCACCGACTACCGGTACTTCCCGGAGCCGGACCTGGTGCCGCTCGCCCCGGACACCGCCTGGGTGGCCGAGCTGAAGGCCGCCCTGCCGGAGCTGCCCCGGCTGCACCGCCGCCGGCTGCAGCAGGACTGGGGCCTGTCCGACCTGGACATGCAGTCGGTGCTCAACGCCGGCGCGGTCGAGCTGATCGAGGCCACCATCGCCGCCGGCGCTACTCCGGCCGCCGCCCGCAAGTGGTGGCTGGGTGAGCTGTCCCGGCGGGCCAACGAGGCCGGCCTCGAGCTGGCCGACGTCGGCGCCACCCCGGCGCAGGTCGCCGAGCTCCAGGGGCTGGTCGACGCGGGCAAGCTCAACGACAAGCTGGCCCGTACCGTCCTGGAGGGCGTGGTGGCCGGCGAGGGCTCGCCGACCGAGATCATGGCCAACCGGAACCTGGAGGTCGTCTCCGACACCGGCGCGCTCACCGCCGCCGTGGACGAGGCCATCGCCGCCAACCCGGAGGTCGCGGACAAGATCCGCAGCGGCAAGGTCGCCGCGGCCGGCGCGCTGGTCGGCGCGGTCATGAAGACCACCCGCGGCCAGGCCGACGCCAAGACCGTCCGCGAGCTGATCCTGGAGCGCCTCGGCGTCCAGGGCTGAGCCCGACCCGTCGAAGGCCGCCGTCGCAACCCGGCGGCGGCCTTCCGCTTCCCCCCGAGTACGCGCGATCCGCGCCACCCCTCGCGAGGCGTCAACGGCGACGCCCGGATGGAGTCACCGTGAACGAGCACGACCTCGACGTCCTCGACGAGATCCAGCGGCGGGTGCTCTGGCTCGCCACCCGGATCGTGGACGCGGCCAACCACGACCGGGACACCGGCGACGGGGTGAAGGTCGGCGGCCACCAGGCCTCCAGCGCCTCGCTGGTCACCGCGATGACCGCGCTCTGGTTCGCCCACCTCGACGCCGAGGACCGGGTCGCGGTCAAGCCGCACGCCTCGCCGGTGTTCCACGCCATCCAGTACCTGCTGGGCAACCTGGACCGGTCGTACCTGCCGAAGCTGCGGGCGCGGGGCGGGCTCCAGTCGTACCCGTCGCGCACCAAGGACCCGGACGAGGTGGACTTCTCCACCGGCTCCGTGGGGCTCGGCGCCGCCGCGCCGCTGTTCGCCGCGGTCACCCGCCGCTACGTCGACGCGCACTTCGGGGCGCGTCCGCGCTCCCGGTTCGTCGCCCTGATCGGCGACGCCGAGCTGGACGAGGGGAACATCTGGGAGGCCGTCGCCGACCCGGCCACCACCGGGCTGGGCAACGTGATGTGGCTGGTCGACTTCAACCGCCAGTCGCTGGACCGGGTCGTCCCCGGCATCCGGATCAACCAGTGGCGGGGCCAGTTCGAGGCCGCCGGCTGGCACGTCGTGGAGGTCAAGTACGGCCGCAAGCTCGCCGAGGCGTACGCCGGCCGGGCGGTGAGGCGCTGCGCGACTGGATCGACCTGATGCCCAACGAGCAGTACCAGTCGCTGTTCGGGCTGGCGGGGCCGGCCCTGCGTAAGCAGTTCCTCGACGGCGCGCCGGCCGAGGTGGGCGCCTTCGTCGCGGACATCGGAGACGACGAGCTGGGCCCGCTGGTGACCGACCTGGGCGGGCACGACCTGGAAGCCATGCTCGACGCGTACGCGCAGTGCGACGCGGTGACCGACCGGCCCAGCGTGGTCTTCGCGTACACGGTTAAGGGGTGGGGGCTGCCGATCGCCGGTAACCCGCGTAACCACTCCGCGCTGCTCAGCACCGAGCAGGTCGACGCGCTGCGCGCCGCCAACGGTTTGACCACCGAGACCGAGTGGGACCGCCTCGACCCGGCATCCCCGGCCGGCATCCGGGCCGGCGAGCGCCGGGAGTCGCTGTCCCGCGCGCCCCGCGAGCGGTCGCTGGGGGTCACCGTCCCGGAGACCACCCGGGTACGCGCCAACAAGCCCGTCTCCACCCAGGAGGTCTTCGGCCGGGTGCTGGTCGACCTGGCCCGGGATCCCGCCGTCGCGCCGTACCTGGTGACCACCGCGCCGGACGTGGCCACCTCCACCAACCTCGCCGGGTTCATCAACAAGACCGGCGTCTTCGCCCCCACCGAGCAGCGCTCGTGGACCGAGGACCGGATGCTGCGCTGGACGGAGAGCCCCGCCGGCCAGCACATCGAGCTGGGCATCTCGGAGATGAACCTGTTCCTGCTGCTCGGGCAGCTCGGCCTGTCGTGGGACCTGTCGGGGCAGCCGCTGCTGCCGATCGGCACCGTCTACGACCCGTTCGTGCTGCGCGGCCTGGACGCGTTCCTCTACGGCACCTACTCCGGCTCCCGGTTCGTGGTTGCCGGCACCCCGTCGGGCATCACCCTCGCCCCCGAGGGCGGCGCCCACCAGTCGACCATCACCGCCTCCGTCGGCCTGGAACTGCCCGGCGTCACCTTCCTCGAGCCGGCGTACGCGGCCAGCCTGGACTGGCTGCTCTGCGACGCGCTCGGGCAGATCGCCGGTGGGTCGACGCCGGCCGCCACCGCCGCGCCGGCCGAGGACGGGGCGTACTACTTCCGGCTGAGCACCCGGCCGATCGACCAGGCGCCGTTCGAGGCGGCCCGGGCTCGGATCTCCGACGCGGTGCTGCGGCGGCAGGTGGTCGCCGGGGCGTACCGGCTGGTCGACGCGCACCAGGCGTACCCGCAGCTGGCGGACGCCCCGGTGGTCACCCTGGCCGGCTCCGGCGCGGTGCTGCCGGAGGTGCTCGCGGCGGCCGCGGAGCTGGCGGAGGAGGGCATCGCCGCGCACGTGGTGGACGTGACCTCGCTGGACCGGCTCTACCGGGCCTGGCAGCGGACGCTGCGCCAGGGGGTGCGGACCGCAACCGTGCCGAGCGTGCCCGGCGCGCTGCGGGCGGCGTTCGGCGATCGGGCCCCGGTGGTGACCGTGCACGACGCCGCCTCGCACGCGATGGCCTGGCTGGGCTCGGCGCTCGGCGTGCCGGCGGTGCCGCTCGGGGTGGACGAGTTCGGCCAGTCCGGCAGCGTCCGCGAGCTGTACGAGCTGCACGACCTGCTGCCCGGCAGCATCGTCAACGCCGCCCTGGCCGCGCTGTCGCTGCGCTGAGCCAGGGGCGCGAAGCCTGAGCCGAGCCCGCCCCGCCGCCATCCGCGGTGGCGGGGCCGGAGCCGGAGCCGGTGGGTCAGCGGGTCGGGGTGGGGGTGACGGGGACCGGGGCGCCCTGCGCCGGCTCCTTGACCACGTGGCGTTCCAGGTTGACCTGCGCCTGCCCGGTGCCGCCGACCGTGATGTCGTCGTAGGCCTGGAGCAGTTTCTTCTGGTCGAAGTAGAGCACGGTCATCGACAGCGGGGTCGGCTTCTCGCCCTCCAGACCGCGCAGCCCCGCCCCGCCGGTGGAGCCCTCCACCATCAACTGGGTGGACTGCTTGCCGAGCTGCTGCGGCAGCTTGGACACCTGCCGGGCGTGGGTGTGCCCGGCGAGCACCAGGGGGCAGGTGCCGGAGAGCGGGCCGGCGGAGGCCGGGTCGTGCACCAGCGCGATGTTCACCGGTCGGGGTGAGCGCTGGACCGTGGCGGCGAGCTGCTCACCAGCGCCGATCACCTGTTCGGCGACCTGCTTGGTCAGGCCGCTGCCGGCCGGCGAGGTCTCCTTGTCCGGGGTGAACCGGGGGTCGCCGATCCCGGCGATTGTCAGTCCGCCGACCGTGGTGGTCGAGTTGTTGAGCACGATCGCGTTGGGTTGCCGGGCCACCGCCGCGGCGGTGCGCGAGGAGTCGTGGTTGCCCCGGATGTAGACGTACGGCTTCTTGAGCAGGCCGATCGAGCCCACGAAGGAAGCCTCCGGCTCGCTGCCCCAGTCGGTGATGTCGCCGGTGTCGATCACCACGTCGATGTCGAACTGCTCCACCACGGTGCGGATCAGCTGCCAGCCGGTCGGGTTGAGGTGCATGTCCGACACGTGCAGCACCCGGGTGGTGCCGGGCGCCGGCTCGTACACCGGCAGCGCCGAGACCGTGGTGTAGAGCTGGCTGACGTTGCCGACGATGCGTTGCAGTTGCTCGGCGTAGCGCGAGTAGTCGTTGGCGATGCGCCGGGCGTCGCCGACGATCGCCGGGGCGTTGACCAGCAGCCCCTCGTACCGTGGCTCCTCGATCGCCTGGGGGCGCAGGGTGGCCGCGGCGAGTCCCAGGCTGCCGGCGGTGACCGCCAGCGCGAGCCCGGTGGACCAGGCGGTGCGGCGGACGTCCCGGAAGATCAGCCCGGCCAGCAGCAGCGTGGCCAGCACGGCCGACCCGGCGGTACGCAGCCCGAGCCGCATCACGCCGTCGCGGACGTCCTCGACCGCCGACAGGCTGGCCCGGTTGATGCTGGCCGGGTCGTCGATCAGCGCCTCGGTCTTGCGCTGGTCCAGCGCGCCCAGCCGGACGGTCAGGTGGGTCGGCCCGTCGTGGCTGTCGAGTTGGAGCGCGCCCAGCGGCGGGACGTCGACGGTGGTGCTGCCCTTGACCGCCGGGGCGAGGGTGAGGTTGGCCCGGAACGGGCCGATGTCGGTGTTCACCCGGCCGCCGGCCAGCACCCCGATCACGGCCCCGGCCAGCGCGACCGTCAGGACGGCGAGCACCACGCCCACCCGCCGGACCCACCCCGACCGGTCCGACCGGCCGGCCCGGTCCCGCCCGGGCCGCCAGCGTCGCTCACGCCGGGCCGGGGGAGTGTCCTCGTCCCCGGGCCCGCGCTGCTCGTTCTCCCCACCGTCCATGCTGAGATTCTGACCTGCCCAATGATGGATCTTGGCAAACCCGAGAGACGGCGGCGAGTTCCGCGCCGAAACTCCCGGTGTGTCGCGCCTCCCGGCGGCTCGTGACAGCCGTTCGGCCGGTGCTCAGCTGCGCCCGGCGCCACCGTCGGCGAAGACCAGCCGCAGCAGTCGGTCGTCCTCCGGCGCCGGCTCACCCCGCCCGTCGTGGTTGGACGTGGAGACCCAGAGCGAGCCGTCCGGGGCGGCGGCCACCGCGCGCAGCCGACCGTACCGGCCGGTCAGCAGCTGGCGGGGCTGCCCGAGCACGGTGCCGGTGTCGGTCAGCTCGAGCAGCCACAGCCGCTCGCCGCGCAGGCAGGCGGTGACCAGCAGCCGACCCGTCGCCGCCAGCCCCGAGCAGGACGCCTCCGCGGTACGCCACTGCACGATCGGGTCGGCGTACCGCTTGTCGCCGGCCTGCCCCTCGACGGTGGGCCAGCCGTGGTTGGCGCCCTTGTCGATCCGGTTGATCTCGTCCCAGGTGTTCTGGCCGAACTCGGTGGCGTACATCCGCTTGCCGGCGTCCCAGGCCATGCCCTGCACGTTGCGGTGCCCCAGCGACCACACCGGCGAGCCGGGGAACGGGTTGCCGGCCGCCGGTCTGCCGTCCGCGGAGATCCGCAGGATCTTGCCGCCGAGGCTCTTGCGGTCCTGCGCGAAGGTCCGGTTGCCCGCGTCACCGGTGCTCACGTAGAGCTGCCCGTCCGGGCCGAAGGCCAGCCCGCCGCCGTCGTGGTTGCCCGCCTTCGGGATGCCGGTGAGGATCGGCGTCGGCGTGCCGCCGAGCTTCAGCCGGGCGACCCGGTTGTCCCGCTCGGTGGTGTAGTAGACAAAGACGGTCTCGTCCTTGGCGTACGCGGGGGAGACCGCGATGCCGAGCAGCCCCGCCTCGCCGCCAGCCGCCACGTCCGGCACGGTCTGCACCGGCGCGACCCGCAACCCCTCCGGGCCGGACTCCGGGCCGACCTTGAGGATCCGCCCGCTGTCCCGCTCGGTGACCAGGGCGCCGCCGTCCGGCAGGAACGCGATGCCCCACGGCACCCGCAACCCCTTGGCCAGGACCGTGGCGACCACCTCCTGACCGGCGCCGCCGGCGCTCGCCGACGCGGACGGGGTGGGCAGGTTGGGGGGCTCGCCGGCCGGGTCCGGCTCCGGCGGGCCGAAGCTGCACCCGGAGGTGGCCAGCAGCAGCGCCGCGCAGGACGCCGCCAGCACCGCGCGACGGCGGCCGGTGCGGAGGTACGGGGGACGGGCGCTCACCCGGCCCAGCCTAGCCCGCGAATCCGGACTTCCCGGCCCACCGGCGACGGTCGACGGCGTCGCGACCCACTCAGCGGGCCCGGACGGCGAGCAGCGCGACGTCGTCCTCGCGCCGGTCTGAGGTGGTGAGCAGCAGGTCGCACAGCTCGGCGAGGGGGAGCGGACCGGTGCGGGAGAGTCGGCTCAGCAGCTCGGCCAGCCCCTCGTCGATGGAGCGGTCCCGGCGCTCGATCAGGCCGTCGGTGTAGAGCAGCAGGGTGTCCCCGGCCGCCAGGGTGGTCTCCTGCTGCTGCGGTGGATCGGCCGGGCGAAGCCGAGCAGCGGCTCACGCCGGCCGCCGAGGACCCGGACCACGCCCTCGGCGTCGACCAGCAGCGGCGGTGGGTGCCCGGCGTTGCACCAGCTCACCGTCAGGCCCCCGGCCGCGCGGGGACGCAGCCGGGCCAGGGTGGCCGTGGCGGCGGCCGGGATGCGCAGCCCGGAGATGGCGCGGTCCAGCCGGGTCATCAGCTCGTCCACCGGGTCGTCCGGCCGAAGGCGTTGCCGCGGACCAGGTTGCGCAGCTGGCCCATGGTCGCGGCGGCCTCGATGTCGTGGCCGGCGACGTCACCGATCGCCACGACCAGGTCGCCGTCGGGCTGGACGAAGGCGTCGTACCAGTCCCCGCCCACCTCGACCCGGTCCGCCACCGGCTGGTAGCGGGCGGCCAGCTGGACCCGGGGGCTCTCCGGCAGGACCGGCAGCATGCTGTGCTGGAGCACCTCGCCACGTGCCGCTGCTCGTCGTACATCCAGCTGTTGCCGAGCGCCTGGCCGGCCCGACGGCCGATCTCCAGGGCGATGTGCAGGTCGCTGTCGTCGAAGGGCCGCCGCCCCGGTGCGTTGATCAGCGTCACGCAGCCGACCACCGCGCCGCGCCCGGGTGCCGGCACCGGCACCGACAGGTGCGACGCGAAGCCGAGCCGGTCGGCGAGCGACACCATCTCCGGGTCGGTGGTGGCTCGCCGGACGTCGTCCAGGGTGGCCGCGCTGCCCAGCACGGGCTGGCCGGTGCGCAGCACCGTACGGGTGATCGACTGCGGGCCGAGGCCGGTCGTCAGCAGTTCGGCGAAGCGGTCGACCTGGGCGGCCTGCCACGGGTCCCGGTGCAGGGCGGTGACCCGGCGCGG
>NZ_JAEVHN010000198.1:0-10134 GCF_016803375.1 Micromonospora sp. 4G55 | reverse complement strand
GGGCAGGGTGGGGGTGGGGTGGGGTTAGAAGCGGGCGGGTTCGCGGTAGATGCCCCACTCGGCGCGGAGGGCGTCGCAGATCTCGCCGAGGGTGGCCTCGGCGCGGACGGCGTCGAGCATGGCCGGGATCATGTTCTCGCCGGTGCGGCCGACCTCGACCATCCGGGCGACGGCGGCCTTGACGGCGGCGTCGTCGCGGGCGGCCTTGCGCTCGGCCAGCAGCCGGCGCTGCTCCAGCTCCACCTCGTGCGAGATGCGCAGGATCTCCAGCTCCTTGGCGACCGTGCCGGTGTGGCAGTTGACGCCGACGATCCGCTTGTCGCCCTTCTCCAGCGCCTGCTGGTAGACGAAGGCCGACTCGGCGATGTGGCCGGTGAACCAGCCGTCCTCGATGCCGCGCAGGATGCCGGAGGTCATCGGGCCGATCTGGTGCGGGCCCTCGCCGCCGAGCTGCCGGATCCGGGCGAAGATCTCCTCCGCCTCGGCCTCGATCTTGTCGGTGAGCGCCTCGACGTACCAGGAGCCGCCGAGCGGGTCGGCGACGTTGACCACGCCGGTCTCCTCCATCAGCACCTGCTGGGTACGCAGGGCGATCTCGGCGGACTCGTCGGTGGGCAGGGCCAAGGTCTCGTCGAGGGCGTTGGTGTGCAGCGAGTTGGTCCCGCCGAGCACCGCGGCGAGCGCCTCCACGGCGGTCCGTACCACGTTGTTGACCGGCTGCTGCGCGGTCAGCGACACCCCGGCGGTCTGGGTGTGGAACCGCAGCCAGAGCGCCTTCTCGCTGGTCGCGCCGTAGACGTCGCGCAGCCAGCGGGCCCAGATCCGGCGGGCGGCGCGGAACTTGGCGATCTCCTCGAAGAAGTCGACGTGCGAGTCGAAGAAGAAGCTCAGGCCCGGGGCGAAGACGTTGACGTCCAGCCCGCGGCTCAGCCCCAGCTCGACGTAGCCGAAGCCGTCGGCCAGGGTGTACGCCAGCTCCTGCGCGGCGGTCGCCCCGGCCTCGCGGATGTGGTAGCCGGAGACCGAGAGGGGCTTGTACCGCGGGATCTCCCGGGCGCAGTACTCCATCAGGTCGCCGATCAGGCGCAGGTGCGGCTCGGGGTCGAAGAGCCACTCCTTCTGCGCGATGTACTCCTTGAAGATGTCCGTCTGCAGCGTCCCGTCCAGCTTGGACAGGTCGACGCCCTGCCGCTCGGCGGCGACCAGGTACATGCAGAAGACCGGCACGGCCGGGCCGGAGATGGTCATCGAGGTGGTGACGCCGGCCAGGTCGATGCCGTCGAAGAGCGTCTCCATGTCGGCGGCGCTGTCCACCGCGACGCCGCAGTGGCCGACCTCGCCGAGCGACTGCGGGTCGTCGGAGTCGCGCCCCATCAGGGTCGGCATGTCGAAGGCGACGGAGAGCCCACCGCCGCCGGCGCCCAGGATCATCTTGTAGCGCTCGTTGGTCTGCTGGGCGTTGCCGAACCCGGCGAACTGCCGGATCGTCCAGGTGCGCCCCCGGTAGCCGGTCGGGTAGAGCCCCCGGGTGTACGGGAACTCGCCCGGCCAGCCGATCCGGTCGAAGCCCGGGTACGCGGTGCCCTCCGGCGGTCCGTAGACCGGGTCGACGGTCATCCCGGACAGCGTGGTGAAGTCGGCGTCCCGCTTTCGCGCGGCGTCGTAGCGGGCCTGCCAGCGTGCCCGTCCGGCTGCGATCTCGTCGGCGTTCATCCGCGGGGCTCCTCCTCGAGTCCTCGACTGAACACCGAGTGTAGAACGGAGTCCTGAACGATCGCTAAGGAAGTCCGTACCGGTCGGTAACCTGATCAGGCCGGGGCGTCGAGCGCGACATCGTCCACCCGGATGTTGATCTCGTCGGCGCGCAGCCCGTACGCCTCGACCGCCGCCGTCACCGCGACCCGCACCGCGTCGGTCACCTGCGGCACCGGGTGCCCGGCGGAGATCACCAGCACCAGGTTGACCACCGCCCCGCCGTCGGTCACGTGCGCCGAGCAGCCCCGCCGCGCGTCGCCCACCTGGTCCAGGCCGACCCGGTCGAGCACGGCGTTGAAGAACCGGGCGACGTCGCCACCGAGCTCGGCCACCCCGGGCACGGACTTCGCGGCGGCCACCGCGATCTTCTCCACCACCTCGTCGGAGACCTGCGTCGTCCCGCCCGCCACCGCGTCCGGAGTCACCGACAGCTCCTGCGTCGCCTCGTCAGCCATGCTCTCCCCGCCCACTCGTCCAGTCCGCTACCGCCGTGCGGCGGTGCGAGCGTACTAGCCGGCCGGGATCCGCAGTGGACCCGTCAGGCGCGGGTCCGCCCCTCGACGATCCGGCGCACCGCCGCCGGCGTGGCCAACTCGTCCCGCAGCTCGGGATGGGCCAGGTAGAAGGCCACCGCCTGCCGCACCACCTCGCGGTCGGCGGCCAGCCAGTAGGTGCGGACCACCAGGAAGGGCAGGAATTGCAGCTCCCCGGTGTCGAACCGGCCGGTGTGCCGGCGCAGCACGCTCGCCGGCGCCGGCTCCGCCTTCACCACCAGCACCGACGTCCTCAGGCTGGTCGCGGCCACGGCGTGCACGGCGGCCCACGGTACGGAGTAGAAACTGGTCAACCCGGCGTGCGCGATCCCGGCCGGAGAGAGCAGCAGCCCACCGGGGGCCAGCCGGAGCATGACCACCAGGTGCCAGCCGAGCAGCGCCGCCCCGCCGGCCAGGACGGCCGCCGAGACCCAACCGAGGACTCCGCCCCACACCGTCGCCGCCCCGACGGCCATGCCGAGCGCGAACAGTGCACACGCCGCCGTCACCGCGCCGAACCAGCCGTACGCGGCGGCCCGGTAGCCGAACCGCACCGCCCGGGTGCCGCCGCCGGGCCACGGCACCAGGGTCGTCGCGGCTCCGGAGCCCCGGGACGACGCCACCAGGAGCAGCCCGATCAGGGATCCGAAGAGCGGGAGCAGGACAGCGCCGCCCACGACGAGCACCGGATCGCGACCGATGACGCCGCCGGCCAGCGCCGCCAGCCCGCAGACCGCCAGCACGACGAAGAGCGCCAGCCCCGGCAGCGCTGACCGCGACAGCCGCCCACCGGCCCAACCGCCCGGGGTCGCGTGCCCGTCCCGCGCTGGAGTTCCCTCCGCCGCCATGGCGCCCTCCCCCTGGGGTGCGGCCGTCGGCGGCATGGTGCCCCGGGTGGAAGATCGCCAATCCCCGGCGATCAGGCGCCGAGCTGCTCCAGCAACTCGTCCGCGGCGGCGTACGGGTCGAGCGCGCCCTCGGCCACCTTGGCGGCGAGCGTCGACAGCTCCGTACCGTCGCGCAGTGAACCGATCCGGGCGCGGAGCGCGCCGAGCGCGATCGCCTCGATCTCGGCGGCGGCCCGCGTCTCCCGGCGGCGGCGCAGCTCGTCGTGCTGCTCCAGCCAGCCGCGGTGCTTGTCGATGGCGGCGGCGATGTCGTCGATCCCCTCGCCGCGCGCGGCGATCGCCCGGACCACCTGCGGACGCCACTCGCCGGGCCCCCGCTCACCGAGGGCGATCATGCCCTGGATGTCGCGGACCGTCGCGTCGGCGCCGTCCCGGTCGGCCTTGTTGACCACGAAGACGTCGGCGATCTCCAGGATGCCGGCCTTGACCGCCTGGATCGCGTCGCCCATGCCGGGGGCCAGCAGGACCAGGGTGGTGTCGGCGAGCGAGGCCACCTCGACCTCGGCCTGGCCGACCCCGACGGTCTCCACCAGCACCACGTCGCAGCCGGCGCCCTCCAGCACCCGCACCGCCTGCGGGGTGGCCGCGGACAGCCCGCCGAGGTGGCCCCGGCTGGACATCGAGCGGATGTAGACCCCCGGGTCGGTGGCGTGGTCCTGCATCCGGACCCGGTCGCCGAGGATCGCGCCGCCGGTGAACGGGCTGGACGGGTCGATCGCCAGCACACCGACCCGGTGACCGCGCGCCCGCAGCGCGCGCACCAGCTCGTTGGTGGTGGTCGACTTGCCCACCCCGGGCGAGCCGTCAGGCCCACCACCTGGGCCTGACCGGCGTACGGCGCGAGGGCCGCCGCGACCTGCGGCAGCACCTCGTCGCCGGACTCGACCAGGGTGATCAGCCGGGCCACCGCGCGGGGGTCACCCGCGCGGGCCCGCTCCACCAGCATCGGTACGTCCCGGCTGCGGCGCACCGGCCCGGTGGCCGTTGCCGGGGCGTGATCGACGGCGTCGCTCACTGCTCGGTCTCGCCACCGTTCGGAACGTGGATGATCAGCGCGTCGCCCTGACCGCCACCGCCGCAGAGCGCGGCCGCGCCGGTGCCGCCGCCCCGGCGCTTGAGCTCCAGCGCGAGGGTGAGCACCAGCCGAGCGCCGGACATGCCGATCGGGTGACCCAGCGCGATCGC
Source organism: Micromonospora sp. 4G55 (assembly GCF_016803375.1). Taxonomy (NCBI): domain Bacteria; kingdom Bacillati; phylum Actinomycetota; class Actinomycetes; order Micromonosporales; family Micromonosporaceae; genus Micromonospora; species Micromonospora sp. 4G55. Next base: position 5,753 of record NZ_JAEVHN010000198.1, on the reverse strand, counting down.
GCCACCGTTGACGTTGACCTTGTCCGGGCTGATCCCGAGGTCGCGGGCCGACTGGATGCCGACCTGGGCGAACGCCTCGTTGATCTCGATCAGGTCCAGGTCGGAGACGCTCAGCCCGCCCTTCTTGAGGGCGTGCTGGATGGCGTTGGACGGCTGCGAGTGCAGCGAGTTGTCCGGCCCCGCGACGTTGCCGTGCGCGCCGATCTCGGCCAGCCAGGTCAGCCCCAGCTCCTTGGCCTTGGCCTTGCTCATCACGACCACGGCGGCGGCGCCGTCGGAGATCGGCGAGGAGCTGCCGGCGGTGATGGTGCCGTCCTTGGTGAACGCCGGGCGCAGCTTCGCCAGCGACTCGGCCGTGGTGTCGGGACGGATGCCCTCGTCCTCGCTGATCACCAGCGGCTCGCCCTTGCGCTGCGGGATGACCACCGGGGTGATCTCGTCGGCGAAGTGGCCGTTCTTCTGCGCGGCGGCGGCCCGCTGGTGGCTGGTCGCGGCGAACGCGTCCTGCTCCTCGCGGGTGATGCCGTGCCGCACGCCGTGCTTCTCGGTGGACTCGCCCATCGCGCAGCAGTCCCAGGCGTCGGTCAGCCCGTCGAGCGCCATGTGGTCCTTGATCGTGACGTCGCCGTACTTGTAGCCGGAGCGCTGGCCGAGCAGCAGGTGCGGGGCGTTGGTCATCGACTCCATGCCGCCGGCCACCACGATGTCGAACTCACCGGCCCGAATGAGCTGGTCGGCCAGGGCGATCGCGTCCAGGCCGGAGAGGCAGACCTTGTTGATGGTCAGCGCCGGTACGGACATCGGGATGCCGGCCTCGACCGCCGCCTGCCGGGCCGGGATCTGCCCAGCGCCGGCCTGGAGCACCTGCCCCATGATCACGTACTGCACCTGGTCCGGAGCGACGCCGGCGCGCTCCAACGCCGCCTTGATCGCGACGCCGCCGAGCTTCGTCGCCGGGAGGTCCTTGAGGTTGCCCAGCAGGCGCCCCATGGGGGTCCGCGCGCCGCTGATGATCACCGAAGCCATTGCCTGCCTCCGAGGGGGTGCCGACCTGTACGCCTTAACGATTGTTCGGTCAGACTAGCGCCATGGCTGAGAACTCCCCCGTCGAGCCCGCTGCCGACTATGTCACAGACATCGGCCTGCGCCGCATCGACCACGTCGGGGTCGCGGTCGCCGACCTCGACGCCGCGATCGACTTCTACCAACGCACCTTCGGCATGCGCTGCGTGCACGTCGAGACCAACACCGAGCAGGGCGTACGCGAGGCGATGCTGGCCGTCGGCCCGACCACCGAGGGCGGCTGCGTGCAGCTGCTCGCCCCGCTGACCCCGGAGTCGACCATCGCCAAGTTCCTGGACCGCAACGGGCCGGGCGTGCAGCAGGTGGCGTACACGGTGGCCGACATCGACGCCGCCTGCGCCGCGCTGCGCGAGCGGGGCGTACGGCTGCTCTACGAGAAGCCGAAGCGCGGCACCGCGGACTCCCGGATCAACTTCGTGCACCCCAAGGACGCCGGCGGTGTCCTGGTCGAGCTGGTCGAACCGGCCCCCGACGCCCACTGACCGCGCCTCGCCCGTCCCGCCGTTTGCGGCGTGTCGCGGTGTCCCGGTCGCCGGACACCGCGACACGCCGCGAACGGGGCCGGCGGACCCGCCGGCCGGCCCCGGAGACGGGGCGGAGCGCGGGGGTGCGCGGTACGGGTGCGGCGTGGACACCTCCACGCATCGGCCAATGCAGTTTTTCACAGAGGCCTTCCCGCCCTAGCTACCGTTCAGTAACGTCCCGGCCCAACAAGGAGCGCGACCGGTGCCGGATGTGTCGATTGCCGACATGGCGGTCGGTCGCACCGGCGCCGACGATGGCAGCACCCCTGCCCCCCGGCGTGGGTGCGGACGAACGGGAGGTCACCGTGCAGGACATCCTCGAAGCGATCATGGCGGCGGAAGGCTCCGACCGACCGGAGCGCGAACTCGCCGGTCTCGCCGGACTGCCGGTACCGGAGACCTACCGCGGCGTGGTCGTCCGGGCCGAGGACACCCGGATGTTCGACGGGATGGCCACCCGCGACAAGGACCCGCGCAAGGCCCTGCACCTGCAGGAGGTGCCCACCCCGGAACTCGCCCCGGGCGAGGCCCTGGTCGCGGTGATGGCCAGCGCCATCAACTACAACACGGTCTGGACCAGCATCTTCGAGCCGCTGCCGACCTTCAAGTTCCTTCAGCGCTACGGCCGGCTCTCCGAGCTGACCCGCCGGCACGACCTGCCGTACCACGTGGTGGGTTCGGACGCGGCGGGCGTGGTGCTGCGCACCGGCCCCGGCGTGACCAAGTGGAAGGCCGGCGACGAGGTCGTCGCGCACTGTCTCTCGGTGGAGCTGGAGGACGCGGCCGGCCACGACGACACCATGCTCGACCCGCAGCAGCGGATCTGGGGCTTCGAGACCAACTTCGGCGGCCTGGCCGAGCTGTGCGTGGTCAAGGCCAACCAGCTGATGCCCAAGCCGCGCCACCTGAGCTGGGAGGAGGCGGCCAGCCCGGGGCTGGTCAACTCGACCGCGTACCGGCAGCTGGTCTCGCACCACGGCGCGAACATGAAGCAGGGCGACGTGGTGCTGATCTGGGGCGCCTCCGGCGGCCTGGGCGGCTACGCCACCCAGATGGCGCTCAACGGCGGCGCGATCCCGGTCTGCGTGGTCTCCTCGCCGGAGAAGGCCGAGCTGTGCCGGAAGATGGGCGCCGAGCTGGTCATCGACCGCACCGCCGAGGGCTTCCGGTTCTGGAAGGACGAGCAGACCCAGGACCAGGACGAGTGGCGCCGCTTCGGCGAGCGGATCCGCGAGCTCACCGGCGGCGAGGACCCGGACATCGTCTTCGAGCACCCCGGCAGGGAGACCTTCGGCGCCAGCGTCTACGTCGCCAAGAAGGGCGGCACCATCGTCACCTGTGCCTCCACCAGCGGCTACCAGCACCAGTACGACAACCGTTACCTGTGGATGCACCTCAAGCGGATCGTCGGCAGCCACTTCGCCAACTACCGGGAGGCGTGGGAGGCCAACCGCCTGGTGGCCCTCGGCCTGATCCACCCGACGGTGTCGAGGACCTACCCGCTGGAGCAGACCGGCCAGGCGGCGTACGAGGTGCACCGCAACGCCCACCAGGGCAAGGTCGGCGTGCGCTGCCTCGCTCCCACCGACGGGCTGGGCGTCCGGGACACCGAGCTGCGCTCCCGGCACGAGGACGCGATCAACCGGTTCCGCGGCCACTGAGCCGTCCGGGTGATGCCGGCATGCCCATTGCGGTGAGGCGGCCATTGCCTTTCCACATGGGCGGCGCACCCCCATTCGAGTGACATCGGACAAAGGGCCGCGGGCATCCCCCGCGGCCCTTTTCCCGCTCACTCGGCGTGACCTCGGCCCGCCCGGGACCTGCCAAGATCGCCGATTGGTCCGGTGTCCGCCGAGCGCGGAAGTTGACCATGTAATGAGGACACGAAAGCTCGGGACCGCTCTTGCGAACGACCCCGGGGGGTCTGCAAGTATGTCCCAATGCCCCAGCAGCAGTCCTCCCCTCTCGCGTTCTTCGATAACGCGAACTCGCAGCCAGATTTCACCGTCGGCCTGCGCGGATACAACACCCACCAGGTCGATGACTTCATCGGCCGGATGACCGCCGCGCTGACCCAGTCCGAGCAGGCCCGCGCCGAGGCCGAGCAGCGGATGAACGACGCCCAGCGTCGGCTCCGCCAGGCCGAGCAGCGCCAGAGCGCGCTCGAGCAGAAGCTCACCGACACCAACAAGCAGCTCGAGGAGAACAGCCGGCCGACCCTCTCCGGCCTGGGCACTCGCGTCGAGCAGATCCTGCGGTTGGCCGAGGAGCAGGCCAACGACCACCGCAACGAGGCCAAGCGCGAGTCGGAGGGCATCCTCTCCGCGGCCCGCCTGGAGGCTCGGGAGATCACCGACAAGGCGCGCGCCGAGGCGGCGGCGATGAAGGCCACCGCCGAGCGGGAGGCCGGCAACGTCCGCACCACCGCCGAGCGCGAGGCCGCCGAGGTCCGCGTGCAGGCCCGCCGCGAGGCCGACACCCTGCGCGCCGACGCCGACCGGGAGACCAAGCAGCTGCGTACGGTCACCGCGCACGAGGTGGCTGAGCTGAAGTCCACGGTCGAGCGGGAGGTCGCCACCCTGCGCGCCACCGCCGAGCGGGAGATCACCCAGCAGCGGGCCAAGGCCGCGCGCGAGGCCGAGGAGAAGCGGGCCGAGGCGACCAAGCTGCTCACCGACGCCCGCGACAAGCGGGACAAGGACCTCCAGGCCCTGGAGCTGCAGCTCGCCGAGCGCCGCGAGAAGGCCGAGCGCGAGGAGTCCGAGCGGCACGCCGCGCAGGTCGCGCAGACCCAGAAGCTGGTCGGCGAGGCCGAGCAGCGGGCCCGCGCCGCCCAGGAGCGCGCCAAGGAGATCGAGCAGCGCGCCGAGGCCCGCCGGATCGAGTCCGAGCGCACCGCCAACGAGACCGTCGACAAGGCCAAGGCGCTCGCCGACAAGACCCTCAACGAGGCCAAGGCCGAGGCGAACCGGCTGCTCACCGAGGCGCGCACCGAGGCCGAGCTGACCACCCAGGCGGCCCGCCGCGAGGTCGAGGACCTCACCCGCCAGAAGGACGCCGTCACCTCGCAGCTCGGCCAGATGCTCTCCGGCCTGGCCGGCATCGTGCCGGGTGTGCCGGCCCAGCAGCCGGCCGCCGCACCGGCGAAGCCGGAGGCCGCCAAGGCCGCCGGCACCGAGCAGCGGGCGACCGCGGAGACGGCCAGCTGACCCACCGCACCGTCGGGGCATGAGTTCACGGCGCGGGGTGACACCGGGTGACCGGTGGCGCCCCGCGCCGTATGCGTTTCCCAACCCCTGATACGGCCGGTACGACCGTGATGAAGTAGGTCGCAACAGGGGCGTCCGTATCGCCCCAGCAGGACCGGATGCGTGTGAGGATGGGGGCATGTCGCACGGCGAGGAACTGTTCGCTCTCGGCGGGGACGTGACCACGGAGCCCAGCTTCGAGTCCGCCCTGCGGGGGTACGAGAAACGACAGGTCGACCGGTACGTCGCTCGTGCGGAGCACGAGATCGCGACCCTGACGGCCGAGCGGGAACAGGCGTACACCCAGATCCACAAGCTGGCCGGGCAGGTCGAGCATCTCCAGCGGGACCTGGCCCAGGTGCGCAAGCAGATCGGCGTGGTGGACCGCGCCTCGTTCAAGCACCTGGGACCCCGGGTCGAGCAGATCCTCGCCCTCGCCGAGGAGCAGGCGGACGCCATCCTGAGCGCCGCCAGCGAGGAGATCGAGGCCCGTCGCGCCGCCGCCGAGCACATCATCGACGAGGCCCGCGAGCAGGCCGCCCAGGCGCTCAAGGACTTCGAGATCGCGTTGGCGGCGCGGCGCGCCGAGGAGGAGCGGCACACCGCCGCCCGTAAGGCCGAGTCGGCGGCCGCGCTCAAGAGCGCCAAGGAGGACGCGGCCCGGCTGCGGGCCACGGCCCAGGACGAGTCGAATCGGCTACGCGCCACCGCCCAGGACGAGTCGACCCGGCTGCGCACCGCCGCCCAGGAGGCGCTGACGAAGGCGCAGCAGGAGGCCACCCAGCTCCGCAACACGGCCAAGGAGATCCACAGCCGGGCCCAGCAGGACGCGGGCGACCCACGCCAAGGCCCTCCAGGAGGCCAAGCGGATCACCGACGACGCCGAGGAGGCCGCGAA
>NZ_JAEVHN010000197.1:0-10147 GCF_016803375.1 Micromonospora sp. 4G55 | reverse complement strand
CCACCGGCGTCGGCGCTGGCGGCGCGGGCGACCTCGGCGAGCCAGGCGTCGTCGGAGTGGGTGCCGGCCGGGCCCGCCCGACGGGCGCCCCCGGTCATCTCGAACTCCTCCCGGCATGTGGACGGCGCCGACCGCCGATCCGGTCCGCCCAGACTATGGGAACCGGCCAACCCCTCGTCGGAGCCGGCGCGATTGATCACTTGCCATGATCCTGCTGTTGCGGCTGTAGCCGCAGCGTGCTGATAGGTCGCAGCGGTCAGCCAGGCCACCGCCAGTGCGATCGAGTCCTGCGGGTTTAAGCGGCCGAACGCGTCGCGGCTACGCCGGTGGCCCGCGCGCTGCAACTCGCGCAGCACGGACGCGGCTGTCGGCAGGTGGGCGTCCAGCAGCGCCTGCGCGTCCCGATCAACGTCCGGCAACAGGGCAGTACGGCCGCCAGCGACGACTCGTTGCAGGTGGTGGCCGAGGAGATGCAGCGGCGGTTGAGGTGGGTCGCTGCCAGGAGGATCCGTGGTTGCGGCGCCGGGCAGGTCGGCGCGCTGCAGCTGGTCGATGCCAAGGTCGACGTGTCCGCCGAAGCGGTTCGGCAGCCAGCCCGCGGCGGCGGCGAGACCGTGGACGTGGCGAGGTCCGTGGAAACGTCCGATCATCCGTACCGCCATGCCGGTGGCGTGAGCCGCGCGGCGCGGCTGGCCTGCCCATGGTCGTCCGAGTCTGGAGTGGCTGGAGATGCAAAGTTTCGGTAGACCCGGGCGGGGTCGGCGTCGACGGTCTTTGGGTGGATGAGCCGACGCGGGATGCGTCGAAGGCCGTGCGGTGCGTACAGTTCCGGGTCGGACTTGGGGTGGGCCGGGTAAATCCGGCGCGGGGAACGGATGAGACAGCGGCGGCATGACGGCGGACAACATTACGGAAAACGGTCAATCCGGCATTGACCGCGGTCGGCTGGAGACCTGTCTCAGCGTCTTTGAGGCGTTGGAGAACCTGTCTCCCGATCACCCCGACGTGGTGCGGGTGCAACGGGCCACCGCGAAGCTCTACAAGGTGATCAAGCAGCGGCGACGGGAGGAACGGCGGGATGCCATCGCGGCGGCCGACCGCGCGGTGACGGCGGCCACCGCCACCGGCGCCCCTGGCCGGATCGACGACGAGACCCAGGGCATCCCGCTCGCCTCCCCCACCGTCGGTACCACGGCCGGCTTCCTGCACAATCCGCGCGGCTGCTACGTCTGCAAGCAGCGCTACCGCGAGGTGGACGCCTTCTATCACCAGCTCTGCCCGCCCTGCGCCGCGCTCAACCGGGAGCGCCGGAACGCCCGCACCGACCTGACCGGCCGGCGCGCGCTGCTCACCGGCGGCCGGGCGAAGATCGGCATGTACATCGCGCTGCGGCTGCTGCGCGACGGCGCGCACACCACGGTGACCACGCGGTTTCCGCACGACGCCGTCCGCCGATTCGCCGCGATGCCCGACAGCGCGGACTGGCTGCACCGCCTGCGGATCGTCGGGATCGACCTGCGCGACCCCGCCCAGGTGATCGCCCTCGCTGACTCGGTCAGTAGCCAGGGACCACTCGACATCCTGATCAACAACGCGGCGCAGACCGTCCGCCGCACTCCCGGGGCGTACGCGCAGCTCGTCGCCGCGGAGGCGGCGGCCCTGCCGGACGGCCCGCTGCCGGAGATGATCACGTTCGCCAAACCGGCCGCCGGAGCGACCCGGCCGCAGCCTCAGCGCCCCGCCGCAGCCGGCGATCACCCCGCACGCGCTCACCGCGCTGGCGCTGACCAGCGGCTCCGCCTCGCCGGAACGAATCGCGGCAGCCACCGCCATCGACGCCGGCGGTCTGGTGCCGGACCTCGACCCCGTCAACAGCTGGGTGCAGCGGGTGCACGAGGTGAACCCGGTCGAACTGCTCGAAGTGCAGCTGTGCAACGTGACCGCGCCCTTCGTGCTGGTCAGCCGGCTGCGACCGGCGATGGCCGCAGCGACCGCCCGCCGCAAATACGTGGTGAACGTGTCAGCGATGGAAGGCCAGTTCGCCCGCGGCTACAAAGGGCCGGGGCACCCGCACACCAACATGGCCAAGGCCGCGCTGAACATGCTGACCCGCACCAGCGCCCAGGAGATGCTGGCCGACGGCATCCTCATGACCAGCGTCGACACCGGCTGGATCACCGACGAGCGACCCCACCCGACGAAAATGCGGCTGGCGGACGCCGGCTTCCACGCCCCGCTGGACCTGGTCGACGGCGCAGCCCGGGTCTACGACCCGATCGTCCGCGGCGAACAGGGCGAAGACCTGTACGGCTGCTTCCTGAAGGACTACGCGCCCTGCGCCTGGTGATCGGCGCGCCCACCCCGCCCGGCTAATAGAGGATGCGGGAGTCGGCGGCCATGACCCTGGTGGTTGAGGTCGCCGCCGAGACCTGGGACGCGCTGCGGGACCGGTCCGCCGCCACGCCGACCGCCAGGTCGCGGAGATCGAGCGGCCGGCGGCGGACCCGTGACCCGGGCTACCGCTCGTCGAGCAGGTCGCGCAGCTCACGCAACGCTTCGCGGAGCCGGTCGGCAAACGTGTACATCATGCCGGCGACCGGGCGCGGGGTGCTGAGGTACAGGTTGAACCGGTCCGGCAGCAGCACGTACGCGATCCCGATGCAGCGACTGCTGGTGGCCCCGAACCCGAAGTAGCGGATGCTGGTCGACGGCGCCGAGCTGGTGCTCAAGTAGTCGTCGCGCATCTTGAGCCACCCCGGCGTCTCGTACAGCCGGGACGACTCGGGCACGCCGAGCGCCGCCCCACGCCGCTTTTGGATCAGCTGCAGCTCCCACAGGTGCTGCTCCGGTGCCGCACCGGCCTGGCACTGCTTCGCCCGTTCGACATGCTTGTCGGCTGCGGCCCGGAACGCCGCCCGCCGCTCGTCGGGTGACGCGGCGGGGTCGTCCATCGTGGACGCGAACCGCAGCACCTCGGGCGTTACGACGCGCATCGCCTCGGTCCGCCCCCGCAGGTACTGGCGGGTGGCGATGGACTCGTACGTGGCGCCGATGAAGCCCTTGGCCCGCTTGTGCGCGAGCTGGTATGCCACCTGCACGAACGCGTCCGGCGACATCCGCAGCCGCTTGACCTCGTCCACCCCGAACCCGTCGAAGGACAGGGTCGCGGTGGCGGTGTCCGCGCCGTATTGGGCGAACGACCGTGCCGCGGCGGCGATGTCGGCCCGCAGCGCGTCGTCGAGCACGAACGTGACCGGCTCGATCGCCGGCACCCCCTGCGCCGCCGCACCCGACTGCGCGGCGTGCTCCTCGGGCGACGCGGCGAGCATCGTGTCGACGAAGCTGAGGATGGTGGTGCCGTCCAGCCCGCAGTGCTCGACGTTGATGCCGGCCGTGCCGTCGGCGAACACGATGAGCGACACCGCCTTGTCGAACCACCGGTTGCTGCTGTCGCCGTGCAGCAACTGGTCGCAGGCCGCCAGGTCGTCGGCGGGCGTCAGGTCCTCTAGGCACACGCAGAACAGCGCCGTCTCGATGGTGTCCAGCGCCGCGGCGTTACCGGGATCCAGTGCCGCCAGCCGGTCCCTGGCCGCCGCCCACTCGGCCCGGGCCATCGTGGTGAGATGACCGGCCGCGGTGGCCGTCGCCTCCCGCGCGGCACCGGCCTTATGCACCTCACGCAGGCCGGCCGCCAGGTCGTCGAGGGAGTACGGACGCCCGTCCGGACCGACCACGTCCATCCGGAACGCGTTGCCGCGCTGGAACACCACGATGTGCCGCGCCGTCGACGGGCCCGGCATCTCGTCGCTGTACGGCGCTCGGACGGTGTCCTGCACCGGCCCCGGGATGCGGGTGGTCGAGAACAGGAACTTGTTCTGCTCCATCGACAACGGCTGCCCGCGCGTCACGATCGGCGGGATGCGCTCGTCGTCGAGCTGGGTCTTGTAGTTCACGGCGGCGGCGATGAGCCTCGCCGCGCGCTCCACCTGCGGCTCGGCGAGGCCGCGCAACGGCGTGTCGCGGAACAGGAAGATGAAGTTGGCGTTCAACGCGATCCGGTCCCGTCGACCGAGATAGCGCGCCGGCCAGAACGTGTCCAACCAGCTGTGCGTGGCCGGATCCGCGTTGTACCGCACCAGATCGGCGTGCAGCTTCGGCCCCGGACCGTCGGCCCGCCCGAACTCCTGCACCGCGGCCTCGGTGTCGGCGAACTCTTCCTCCGTCAGCAGCGGCGCAGACCACTCGAGGAACCGGGCGCAGGTGTCCTCCAGCGCGGGCAACGGCACCCGCGGCAGCGTGTCCTCGTTTTCGAACGTGCTCACTCGGTCTCCCTGGAATTCGCTGCTCATCGGGCGGCCTTCTGAGTCAATGACTGGTCAACGTCAAAGGTCAAGGGGTCGGGAGTGCCGAGGGGCCGGGAAACGTAGAGCTGAGCGTACAACCAGCCGTCGGTCTCCAGACCCTCCGAATCAACGCCGGCGGCGGACATCGTCTCCAGCACCTGCCGCTGTTCCCGGTCGGACGCGAAACGGCGCTGCCGGAACGACCGGTCCACCCGCACTGTGTCGTAACCGAGGGCCGCGAGGCTGTCGGCGATCGGTTCGAACGGGAACATCCGCAGCGCGAAATGCGCCATCCACGGCAGCCGGTCCCTGCGGGAGTCGACCACGCGCACGAGCGTCCGGCCTGTGACGTAGCCGAGGCATCCGGTGGAGATCACGATGTCGGCACCGGCGAACAGGGCGCGCTGCCGCGCCGTGGGTTCGCGCGCCTCCAGGTCGGCCTGCACGGCGTCGTCGAGGAACCCGGCCGCCGATGCGTAACCCAGCGCCGGCCGGGACACGTCCAGCCCCACGAACCGGGCCGGGGACCGGTGCGCCCGGACCAGCTCACGATCGCGTTCCAGCAGCGCTTGCCGGGTGCACTCGGCGTCGGCGTAGCGGTCGTACAGGTCGTCCATGGTGGCGTCGCAGCGCAGCAGCGCCGCGTTGACGCCGTAGGAGCAGCCGACGTCGACGACGGTCGGGACGGCCACCTGCCGCGATTGGCGGTACTGCCCGATGATTTGCTGAAAGTAGGGCTTGGCGAGTTGGGGAATGTAATAGTCGAGCTCACGCAGGGTGGTGAAATAGGCGCGGGGATCGGGTTGCGTGTAGATGCCGTCGAGCGAAACTTTTCCGGTCCGGTCGAAACGCACGGGGGCGGCTCCTCGCGATTACTAGTCCAGCAACTGGTCGACTCGCACGGCATTGCGCTCGGCGTCGCGGTGCGCGGGCAGCACCCGGCCGAACAGCTGCCGCGTACGGGCGACGCTGCCCATCACGCCGGGGCGTTCGGAGTAGGCGAAGATCGCTGAGTGCCGGGCGGTGGCGCCGCGCACCGCGCTCACCCGGTGCAGCGCGTACCGGCCCTTGAACAGCTGGAGGTCACCGGGGCGCAGAGTCAGGGCCCGCACCGGCGAGCGGTCGGCGCCGGTGAGCACCGAACGGACGGCGCGGAAGTTCTCCGCGCCCGCCGAACGGATGTTCGGGCAGTACTCGAAGACGCCGCCCTCCTCCGGCTCCTGGGTCAGCATGCTGACGGTGAACTCGTTGGTGTCGAAGTGCCACGGGTGCTCCATGCCGGGCTGCACGACGTTGAGCACCAGGCCGGACAGCGGGTCGGCGAGCTCGTGCAGCTCCGGGAGTTCGAAGCAGGCGGCGACGAAGCGCACGAACGACGGGTCGGTGTAGAGCCGGTGGATGACACTGTCGGTGGGGATCCGGTCACGCGGGACGAAGGCGTTTCCGCGCTGCATGACGATGCGGCCCGGGTGCTCGGCCGGCAGGTCGTCGTCGAAGGCGATGTTGTAGACGTTGGTCTCCTCAACGTCGTAGTACGCCAGCGGGGTGACCGCGGCGCCTTCCCGCCGCAGCGCCTCCCAGCTGCTCGGCAGAATGAACTCCGGCAGCACGCTGCACCCGAGTTCGCGCAGTTCGGTGCGCGTTCGGGAAACGACGTGTTCCCATGCGTCACTTCCCGGGTCGGCCAGTGGATAGCGCGCGGTGTCCACGATATTCATTGGACGGATCCCTTCTTCAGTGGTGGCGGCATGAAGAAATGCGGAATCCTAACAAGATTTATCAGCGTCAAGCCCCATGTTGGTTACATTATTCACAGCACCGCGGCCGGAGCGCGGCCCGCTGGACCAGCCCAACTACTGGTAGTCCGCCCCGGGGCCGGCCGACGGTCATGGCGCGTCCCGTCGAGCGCCGACGTATCGCTGCAAGAGGTCAAGGTGGGTGCGGTTGAACGCCCAGAGCGTCTGCCCGCCGCAGCAGTGGGCGTTCAGCCACAAGGGCAGGCGGAAGAATGGATCTACTGGACCACCCCAGCACGAGCCCTGAGATCCCTTTGAGGACCAGGACGCCGAGTACGCGCACCACGTGCACGCGAGTCGACGGGGCCATGAGGCGACCCGGCCATCGTTCGTTGGCCGTGGAGCGTTGACCGCTCGATGCCCGCAGCGCGGGCAGACGACATGAATGTCCTCCGCCGCCAGCTCGTACAAACTGACCATCGGATCCCGGAACCGATCCTGCCCGTCGCCCTGCCGTTCGTCCACGACACATACCATGCCGCATGTCGTCTAGCCGGACTCGTCACCCACGTCCTGAGACTGATCTGTCACGGACGTCCTGAGACCCGACACGGCCGGCAGCCGGCTGTCCGACGCCGCCTATGCGTTACCGATGGGCTCACATGCTGCGTGACACGGCGCGCTGAGTGCTGGGGGGAAGTTGGTCGGGTGCCGTTGTCAGGGTTTGGCACCATGCAGTGGTCCGCCGCACTATCGGGCGCTCGACGCGGCGGTTGACGCGCGCAAGCCCCCCTCTGCGTGGGCCTGAGGCTGCATCCCGCGTCGAGAAGTTCTAGGTAGGTCCAGCACCATGACCTCATGGATGACGCTCCACGGCAGTGGCATCAGCAGCACCTGGCGTCCTGGCTCCAACTCGTCGCCACCCTGCGGGCCGAGGGCTGGGAAGCGCAGGTGACGTGTCCCGCAGCTCCAGTGCATGCCCTGAATCGTGGACCTGGTCTGGGCTGTCGACGCTGCGGCGACGATCCTCGTGCTCGGCGATGACCAGCCGAGTCTCGTAGGCTCGGACAGTGGAAAGCAGTCGAGGGCGGATCATGGCGCAGATGTTGGATGCGGCGGAGAACGCCTCGCCGGTCGAGGCGGTCGAGGCGGTCACCCGGGAAGTCGGTGCGGCGCTGGGGGCACGTACCGTCGCGTTCTTGATCGCGGACCTCAGCGGCCGGGCGCTGGTCCGGTTGACCCACGTGCCGCTTGACGGGACCGGTGAGGGACGCCGGGGCGGCGATGAGGTCGCCACGGTGATGCCGTTCGACGGGGGCCCCGCCGAGCAGGCGCTACGCACCCAGACGGTGCAGGTTGTTCCGCAGCCTGACGGGTGGACGGTGTTGGCGCCGGTGACCGACCGCGGTGAGGCGATCGGCCTGCTCGAGATGATCCTGTCGGACGAGCCCGCCCCGCGGGCGCTGGAGGAGATCACCCGCACGGCGCACGTGTTGGCGTTCGTGGTGATCGCCAACCGGCGGCACACCGACCTGTTCGAGTGGGGGCAACGGACGACCCCATTCACCCTGTCCGGGGAGATCCAGCGCCGCCTGCTGCCCGCCTCGTTCACGTGTGAGGCCAGCGCGTTCACCCTGTCCGGCTGGCTGGAGCCCGCGGCGAGTATCGGCGGGGACACCTTCGACTACAGCCTCGCCCGCGACGTGCTGCATTTCAGCGTCACCGACGCGATGGGCCACGGGGTGGCCAGCGCGTTGACGGCCACCCTGGGCGTGGGCAGCCTGCGCAACAGCCGCCGCCGCGGGGTCGGTCTGGTGGAGCAGGCCGAAGCCGCGAATGCCGACGTGGCCGACCACGCCACCGTGCCCGGCAGCTACCTGACCGCGGTCCTCGGCCGTCTCGACCTGCGCACCGGGGTGTGCGCGCTGCTCAACGCCGGGCACGTGCCGCCGCTGCTGGTACGCGACGAAGACACCCGGGCGCTGCCGCTACCGGCCAACTTTCCCCTGGGCATGTTCGGCGGCGCCGGACACCGCGCTGGCGAGATCGAGCTGCGGCCGGGCGACCGCCTGGTGGTGGTCACCGATGGCATGCAGGAGCGCAACGCCGCCAACCTGGATCTACCGACCATGTTGCGGTCGATCACCGGTCTGCATCCCCGCGAGGCTGCCCGGGCGTTGGCCGACGCCGTCCTCGAGGTCAGCGGACCGACTCTGGCCGATGACGCCACCCTGTTCATCCTCGACTGGCACGGCGGGCACCGCGAGGACCGGCGTACCAGCGCCGGCGCCGACCAGGAGCGTGCCAGCACCGCGCTGCCCGACTGACTACCGGCCTGTCGCGTGGTCCGTGGACGGCACATCGGCTTCAGCCGCCTGCACACTGTCATAAACATGGATCACTCGATCCACCGACGTGACCGTCAGGACGCTGCGCACGGCGGGCTGCACCGCGGCGAGGCTCAACCGACCGCCGACGTCACGCAACGCCTTGAACATCACCACCAGCGCGCCCAGCCCGCTGGAGTCCATGAACCCCACCCCGGCCATATCCACCACCACCTGACGGTCACCGGCGTCGACCAACCGTTGCAGGCCCTCGCGCAACTGCGGGGACGTCGCCATGTCCAGCTCGCCGCGCACCGCGAGCACGGTGCAACCCCGGCCCGGCCGCACCGACAGCAGCAAATCCACAACAACCTCCCCCACGCCGATGATCCCCGCCTACCATATGCTGCCGGCAGGTGAACCGCCGTCGGCCGGCGTACGTCGAGCCGACACCCTGACCGTTTCACCTCCGCAACCCCGGGTAGGGCTGATCACCACCGGAGCATCGCGCCTCAGGGTGACGCAGTTCTCCGGTGGGTCAGGTACGGGCCGGGGAGGAGCTACGTAATGCGGGTGAGCATGACCCTGTCACTCCCGCGGCAACCGTCGTCGGTGACCCGCGCCCGCCACGTCCTCACCACCCTGCTGAGCCTCACCGACGCCGCCGAGGACTCCCGTGGCCACCTCGCCGTGCTGATCACCGAGGCGTGCGCCAACGCGGTGCTGCACGGCCATCCCGACAGCGCCGTCGACATCACCATCATCATCGACGACGACGACGACGACGTCTGCCTACTCGAGGTCGGCAACCGCGGCAGCACCCCCAACGGCGCTGGACTCGACGCCGAACTCCCCGCCCCGCTCACCGTCGGCGGCCGTGGACTGCCCCTGATCGCCGCGCTCGCCGACACGGCCGCCTTCGTCGCCGGGCCACCGGACCACGTGCTGCTACGCATCACCAAACACCTCACCGACGTACGATCATCACCGACCCGATGACCGGAACCACTCCGGCTCCCAGCCGTCCACCCGGCGGCGATCCAGTCCCACTCCAGGGGCTCCGCATCTCACCCCCCGCGTCAGCATTGCGCAGGCTCTGGCCGACGACGTAGGCGCCGTGCGGGTCGGTGTTGCGTTCGCCGGGGACCGCCTCCGCCGTCGGAGATGTGACCGTGCCGCTGCCGGGACCGAGGCGGGGACGGGGATCTTCCCTCCGGCGGGCCGGCCGGCTCACTGCCGCCGGCAACCTTCCCGGAACGTGGTCCGGTCAGTCGCGTCGCCGCGTTTCATGCTGCTGGTTCTCGTTCTGCCGGAGGGCTTCCTCGAGTTGGTCTTCCAAAATGATGATCCGGCAGGCGGCCTCCAGAGCGGTGCCCTGGTCCACCATCTCGCGGGCCCGGGCGGCCAGGCGTAGTTGGTAGCGGGAGTAGCGGCGGTGTCCACCGGTTGATCGGTGCGGGTCGATCAATTTGGCCTCGTCCAGGCGGCGCAGGAAGTCCTGCGTGGTGCCGAGCATCTCCGCGGCCTGGCCGATGGTGTAGGCGGGATAGTCCTCGTCGCCGAACATGTCATCAGGGTTTCGCCCCATGCCACCTCCACGTCGAGGGCCCCGGCGCTTACGCGCCGGGGCCCAGGGTTACGGGTCAGAACACCATCTGCCGACAGGAACGTCGGCTCGTCATATCCGCACCAGCCGTCACAGAAGGCTTCGGGTGCGAGGATCGCATATGCGTGACCGGAG
>NZ_JAEVHN010000196.1:0-10280 GCF_016803375.1 Micromonospora sp. 4G55 | reverse complement strand
CAGCCGGCGCAGCAGCGCCGACCCGAGGCCACGGTGCTGCCAGTCGTCGCGCACCAACAGGGCGGCCTCGGCCTCGTCGCCCTCACCGAGGAGGTTGGCCATCGCCACCACGGACTCCCCCGCACCTGAACCGGTCGTCGCCACCAGCGTGGTCCCCCGCCTCGGCTCCAGCAGCCGGCGCATCCGGCTCGGCGACGGCAACGCGCCCCCGCCGAGATAGCGGCGCTGGCGGCTGCGCGCCGAGCACGCCTCGTGCAGGTCCACCACGCCGGCCAGGTCGTCGACGGTGGCCGGGCGAACCACCAGCTCCCCGCCGTCGGGCAGCACCAGGGTCACCCGGTCGGCCTCACGGCGGGCCGCGGTGCCCGCCAGCTCGACCAGCGCCTGCGCCCGGGCGTACTCCGCCGGGGTGAAGCTGGGCGCCCGCCGGCGCAGCTCGTACGACCCGCCACACGGGTCGGCCACCAGCATGCTCGCCGCGCCGACCCCGCCGTGCGGGACGGCCGGCGCCGGTCGCCAGGTCACCTCGTCCGCGCCGAGCAGGGCGCGCAGCATCTCCCCCGTCGCGTCCGGGTCCCGGACCAGCCGGGTGGCCAGCCCGAGCACCCGGGTCGGCTGGTCCACCAGGCCCCGCGCCTCGCTGCGCGCCACCCAGCAGTCCCGTCCTCGACCCCGTTCCACGGCGGCCACCAGCTCCGCCTCGCCCACCGCGTCCGGCGCGTCGACGAGGAAGTCGTCGACCGCCCCGGCCTCGGTGGTGTGCACCTGCACGGTGAGGATGTTGACCCCCCGCAACGCGAGACTCGCCGTGAGCACCGACAGGTAGCCCGGCCGGTCGTCCACGGTGGCTCGAATCCGCCATAGCGCCATGTGTGTGCTCCCTTCCCCCTACGACACTGCCGGGCGGCTGTTGCCACGCCGTTGCCCGGCGGTGACACCCCGAGAACCGTTGCCCGTGCTCAGGTGACGCTGATCACCGAGGGCGCCCCGACCAGGTCGAGCCGGTCGCCGAGGATCACCGCGCCGGCCCGGACCAGCTGGGCCAGCCGGTCCACCTCGGTGGAGTGGAAGGCGGCCGCGGTGAGCGGCTCGGTGTGCTCGCGCGCGACCACCAGCACCAGGCCGTTGCGGCCGAACGGCGCGATCGCGTAGTGGCTGCCGTCGGCGCCGGTCAGCGCCCGCGCCCGCAGCGGGGTCACCTCGGGCAGCGGCGGCGGCTGGGGCGCCCGCCAACTCGCGTGCCCGACCGTCGCCGTCCCCGCGCCGGCCCGCGAGGCCCAGTCCATCGGGACGACCGCGGCCACCGCCCAGTCCGCGGCGAGCAGCCCGGGCACCGCGTCGACCAGGGTGGCCACCCCGTCGGCGGGGTTCGCGGCGACCTGGGCCAGCAGCTCGGCGTCCTGGCCGGTGGTGGTCGGCGCGCCGATCGCCCGCCAGACCCCGTCCACCCGTACCCCGGGGATGGCCGCCAGGCCCGCCAGCAACCGCTCCACCCGGGCGGCGCCCGGCCACACCACGGTGAAGTCGTCCACGGCCCGCCCGCCGAGCCGTTCCAGGACGACCACCTGGACGATGTCGGCGCCGGAGACGCCGAGCGTCCGGGCCACCTGGCCGAGCGTGCCGGGACGGTCCGGCAGGGTCACCCGAACTCTCAGCAACATGTTTGTCCCTCCGCTCGGCGGGCCGACCGTGGCGGCCGGCAGGCTGGGCACCAGCCTGCCGGTTGACCATTTCGCCCCTGTTGCAGCGGCATGTCCCGGGGGGAAATCCCCGGCTTGACAAGAAAGCTGAGCTGCCATCAACTATTCGGATGACCGATCCGGCCGTCGACGCGCTCCGGCCGGGAAGTTCTCCGGCCGCCTCCGACACCGCGCCCACCGCCGCCGGGCCGAACGGGTCCCCCCGGGGGCTGGACCTCGACCGGCTCGCCGGCTACCTGGCCGCCCACCGGCCCGAGCTGGCCGACGCGCCGCTGTCGGCCACCCTGATCGCCGGGGGCAAGTCGAACCTGACCTACCTGCTGCGCGCCGGCGAGCGGGAGCTGGTGCTGCGCCGACCCCCGCTGGGGCACGTGCTGGCCACCGCGCACGACATGGCCCGCGAGTTCCGGGTGATCTCCGCCCTCGCGCCCACCGACGTGCCGGTCCCGGCGGCGCTGCTGCACTGCGCCGACACCGACGTGATCGGCGCGCCGTTCTACCTGATGGAGCGGGTCCGCGGCGAGGTGTTCCGCAGCCGCGCCCAGACCGACCCGCTCTCCCCCGCGCAGCGGCGCGACCTGGCCCTGGCGATGATGGACACCCTCGCCGCCCTGCACACCGTCGACCCGGCCACGGTCGGGCTGGCCGATTTCGGCCGCCCCGAGGGCTACCTCGGCCGGCAGGTACGTCGCTGGGCCGGCCAGCTCGACCGGTCCCGCAGCCGTCCGCTGCCCGGCATCGACGAGCTGCGCGACCTGCTCGGCGACACCGTTCCGGAGGGCGCCAACGCCGGGCGGATCGTGCACGGCGACTACCGGCTGGACAACCTCCTCACCACCGTCGACCCGGTGTCGGTGCGCGCCGTGCTCGACTGGGAGATGGCCACCCTCGGCGACCCGCTGGCCGATCTCGGTCTGCTGCTGACCTACTGGGACGTGCTCGGCGACAGCGACCTCGCCGCCGGCAACCCGGTCGCCGACGGCCTCGGCCCGCGCGCCGGCTTCCCCACCGGCGCCGAGCTGATCGAGCGGTACGCCGGCCGCAGCGACGTCGACGTCGGGCCGCTGCACTGGCACGTCGCGCTCGGCTGCTTCAAGCTCGCGGTGATCTGCGAGGGCATCCACTACCGGCACACCCTCGGGCAGACGCTCGGCCCCGGCTTCGACCGCATCGGCGACATGGTGGCCCCGCTGGTCGCGCACGGCCTGCGCGCCGCCCGGGAGAGGTGACGACGGCGGCTTCGACGCCCGCGCCCCGCATCCCGCGTCTGCACTTTCAGAGAAAGCGTGGCTATTCGGCCGTGAACAGCCACGCTTTCTCTGAAAGTGCGCGGATCTTGGAGGGGGGCGCGGAGCGCCGGGGGGGGTCAGGCGGAGGCGCGGTGGATGAGTTGGGTGTCGAGGAGGATGTGGGGGGCGGGGATCTCGTCGCCGCGGATGCGGGCGACCAGCAGCCGCGCCATCTGGCGGCCCATCTCCTCGACCGGCTGGAAGACGGTGGTCAGCGGCGGGTCGGCCTGGCGGGCGATCGGAGCGTCGTCGAAGCGATGACGGCGACGTCCTCGGGCACCCGACGCCCCGCCTCGCGCAGGGTACGCAGCGCGCCGAACGCCATCAGGTCGGAGGCGACGAAGACCGCGTCCAGGTCGGGGCAGACCTCCAGCAGCCGGCGCATCCCGGCCGCGCCGCTGCCCTCGCTGAAGTCCCCGTACGCGATCATGCGGGGGTCGACCTCGGCCCCGGCGGCCCGGACGGCGTCCCGGTAGCCGGTGAGACGGGCCAGGCCGGCGCCCATGTCCTGCGGGCCGGCGATGGTGGCGATCCGGCGCCGGCCCCGCTGGGCCAGGTGCTCCACCGCCTGCCGCGCGCCGCCGACGTTGTCCACGTCGACGAACCAGGACGGCCGCGCCCCGGGCTGGAGCATCCGCGCCGGCCGGCCGCCGAGCACGGTGGGCAGGTCGCGCTCCTCCAGGAGCGTGGGCAGCGGGTCGGAGTCGTGCAGCGACAGCAGCAGCACCCCGTCCACGTGCTGATTGGTCAGGTGGTGCTCGACCCGTTCCCGCTCGATCGGGGACTGCACCATGGCCAGCCAGAGCTGCAACGGCGTCTCCAGCAGCCCGGAGCTGACGCCCCGGACGATGCCGGCGAAGAACGGCTCGGTGAAGACCCGGTCGCCGGACTCGGAGACCACCAGGGCCACCGAGTCGGTCCGCTGGGTGACCAGCGCCCGGGCGGCCCGGTTCGGCACGTACCCCAGCTCCGCGATGGCCTGCTGGACGGCGGCCCGAGCCTCCGGACTGACCTGCGGCGAGCCGTTGACGACCCGGGAGACCGTCCCGCGCCCGACGCCCGCGCGGGCGGCGACCGCGTCGAGGGTCGGCGCCCGAGCGACCGGGTGCGCTGCGTTGTCATCGTCTGCTCCTCCGACGTCGGCGGATCCGCGCCACCCGTGGGAGCGGGTGGGCGCGGAGCCGCCCGGAGAACTGGCTGGCCTTCGCCTATTGTGCGGCCAGACCGTTACGTCGGATCACCTCGGCGTACCACCTGGCGCTGGACTTGGGGATACGGGCCTGACTGTCGTAGTCGACCCAGACCATCCCGAACCGCTTGGTGTAGCCCCAGGCCCATTCGAAATTATCCATCAGCGACCAGGCGAAGTAGCCGCGCAGGGGCACCCCGGCCTCGATCGCCTCGTGCGCCGCCCGCAGGTGGGCGTCGAAGTACGCCAGCCGGTCGACGTCGTCGACCTCCCCGTCGACGAGCGCGTCGACGAAGGCGGAGCCGTTCTCGGTGACGTAGAGCGGCAGGTCGGTGTACTCGTCGTGGACCCGGCGCAGCGTCTCGGTCAGGCCGGGGGAATCGATCTCCCAGTTCATGTCGGTGACCGGCACGCCCCGGGTGACGAACCGGACGTCCTCGCTGCCCGGCCAGCACGACGGCGCCCGCCAGTACGGCTCCGGCTCGGCGCCCTCGACCGGGGCGGCGACCACGTGCCGGCTGTAGTAGTTGACGCCGACCAGGTCCAGCGGGGTCGAGATGACCGCCAGGTCGCCGTCGCGTACGTGCCCGAAGTCGGTGACCTCACGCAGGTCGGCGGCGAGGTCGGTCGGGTACGACCCGCGCAGCACCGGGTCGAGGAAGAACCGGTTGGCCAGCGCGTCGATCCGCCGGGCCGCGTCGACGTCGGCGGGCGCGTCGCTGGCCGGGGTGACCGGGTAGAGGTTGACGGTGATGCCGAGCTGGGCCTGCGGCCGGGACGCCCGCAGCGCCTGCACCGCCAGCCCGTGGCCGAGCACTCAGGTGGTCGCCCGGCGCGGACGGCGTCCGCCCCGTCGGAGCGGCCGGGCGCGTGCACGCCCGAGCCGTAGCCGAGGAACGCCGAGCACCAGGGCTCGTTCAGCGTCGTCCAGTACGTCACCCGGTCGCCGAGGGCGTCCGCGACGAGTTCGGCGTAGTCGGCGAACCGGCCGGCGGTGTCCCGGGCCGGCCAGCCGCCGGCGTCCTCCAGCGGCTGGGGCAGGTCCCAGTGGTAGAGGGTCAGCCAGGGCTCGATGCCGTGCCCCAGCAGCTCGTCGACGAGCCGCCGGTAGAAGTCCAGGCCCTCGGCGTTGGCCGGGCCCGAGCCGCCCGGCTGCACCCGCGGCCAGGACACCGAGAACCGGTACGACTTCAGGCCCAGGTCGGCCATCAGCCGGACGTCCGATGGCATCCGGTGGTAATGGTCGCAGGCCACGTCACCGGTGTGCCCGGCGACCACCCGCCCCTCGGTGTGGCTGAACGTGTCCCAGATCGACGGGGTCCGGCCACCCTCGGTGGCCGCCCCCTCGATCTGGTACGCGGCGGTCGCCGCGCCCCACAGGAAGCCGGGCGGGAAGATCAGTTCCGGCCCCTGGTCGAGTACGCCGACTGCGGGCGGGTGGTCTGGGTTGCTCACGACTTGACGGCACCTTCCATGATCCCGCCAATGATCTGGCGGCCGAACAGGGCGAACACGAGCACCAACGGCACGGTACCGATGGCGGTCGCGGCGAACACCTGCGAGTAGTCGGTGTAGTAGGCGTACGAAAGGAACGCCAGGGACACCTGCAGGGTCGGATTCTCCGGGGTGAGCACGGCGTACGGCCACAGGTAGGAGTTCCAGGTCTCCATGAAGGTGAGCAGGCCGAGCACGGCCGCGGCCGGGCGCAGCGCGGGCAGCACGATGTTCCAGAAGATCCGGAAGGTGCTGGCCCCGTCGACCCGGCCGGCCTCGATCAGCTCGTCGGAGATGGCCTGGGTGGCGTACTGCCGCATCATGAACACGCCGAAGGCGCTGACCAGGAAGGGCACGGTCACCGCGTAGAGGGTGTCGTACCAGCCGAGGTCCTGGATCATGCCCCAGAGCGGGATGAGGCCCAGCTGGGTCGGGATCATCATGGTCACGATGATCGACAGCAGCAGGATGTTGCGGCCCCGGAAGCGCAGCTTGGCGAAGGCGAAGCCGGCCAGCGACCCGGTGATCACCACCGAGACGGTCACCACGCCGGCCACGATCACCGAGTTGAGCAGGCCGGTGAGGAAGTTCGCGGCGTCGTTGTCGAGCACTCGGTCGAAGTTGTCGCCGAACGCGCCGCCCGGAGTGACCGGTGGCGGCACGTCGTTGATCGAGTCCAGGCTGCGGGTGGCGATGACGACCATGTAGTAGAAGGGGTAGATCGAGAAGAGCACCGCCAGCACGAGGGCGACGTACATCAGCGGGCTGGTGCGCCAGAGGCGCTGGGACGCGGAGTTCACTCGGTCGCTCCTCACTTGACCGTACGGCGGACGAGCAGGAAGTTGACCAGCGAGACCAGGGCGATCATCACGAACATCGCCCAGGCCACGGCGGCGCCGTACCCGGCGGTGTTGAGGTTCTCGATACCCAGTTCGTACATGTACATGGCCAGGGTCTGGAACTCGCGCTGGTCGCCGCCGATGATGTTGCCGTTGGCGAAGACGAGCGGCTCGGTGAAGAGTTGGAGCCCGCCGATGGTGGAGAGGGTGACCACGAAGACGAAGGTCGGCGTGAGCATCGGCAGGGTGATCCGCCAGAACTGCTTCCACTGATTGGCGCCGTCGATGGCCGCCGCCTCGTAGAGGTCCTTGGGGATGGCCTGCATGCCGGCCAGCAGGATAAGGGTGTTGTAGCCGGTCCACCGCCAGTTGACCATGGAGGCGATGGCGGTCCAGGAGCTCCACCGCTGCGCGTCCCAGTCCACCGCGTCGATCCCGACCAGGCCGAGCAGCCAGTTGATCAGGCCGAAGTCGCGCTGGAAGAGCATGCCGAAGACGATCGCCACGGCGGCGACCGACACCACGTTCGGCATGAAGATGGCCATCCGGAAGAACGTCCGGGCGCGCAGGAACGTGCGGTTGAGCAGGGTCGCCAGGAAGAGCGCGAGCAGCAGCTGCGGGATCGTCGAGAGCAGGAAGATGCCGAAGGTGTTGACCGTGGCGTTCCAGAAGTACTCGTCGGTGAACAGCCGGGTGTAGTTGTCCACGCCGATGAAGCTGTGCTCGCCGATCAGGTTCCAGTCGTGCAGCGACATCCACGCGGTGCGCAGCATCGGGTAGAACCCGAAGATGCCGAAGATCACGAAGAACGGGGCGATGTAGAGGTACGGGGAGAGCTTGAGGTCGAGGCGGTTGAGCGACAGCGCCCGGCTGCGGCGCCGGGTGGGTGGGGGCGGCGACGCCGTGGGTGACGGCGGCGCGGTCGTGGCCGACAGGCTCATGCGGGATCCTTTCCGGCGCCGGCGGGGCCGGTGAGGCGGGCGGTACGTGCAACGGGACGCGGCCGGTGGCGCCCGGGAGACCCGGACGCCACCCGCCGTGGTCAGTCAGTGATCAGAAGGCGCCCTGGGTCTTGGCGTCCTTGACGTACTGCTCCCAGGCCTTGTCCTTGGTCGACTGCCCGTTCTCGTACGACCGCAGCGCCGGCTCGAAGGCGTTCTCCTTCACGGCCTGGTGCTTCGGACCGAGGTGCAGCGGCTGGATCTTGGAGACGCTGTCCCCGAAGATCTTGCCGGTCGGGGCGTTGTTGAAGTACTCGTTGGTGTAGGCGAGGAACTCCGGGTTCTTCAGCGCCTCGAGGTTGGTCGGCAGCGGGCCCTTGAGCTTGAACGCCGCCACCTGGCTCTGCGCGTTGGTCAGGTACTCGGCGAGCTTCGCCGCCTCCTTGGGGTACTTGCTCTGGGTCGGCACGGCGAGCCAGGAGCCGCCCCAGTTGCCCGCGCCGCCGGGGACCGGCGCCACGTCCCACTTGCCCTTGTTCTCCGGGCCGGAGTTGTCCGCGACGATGCCGAGCATCCAGGACGGGCAGAAGGTCGCGGCGAAGGTGCCCTGCTTGAAGCCGGCCGACCACTCGGGCGACCAGGTGGCCGTCTCGGCGGTGATGTTGGCGTCGGCCATCGCGATCGCGGTGTCCCAGGCGCTCTTCACCGAGGCGCTGCTGTCGGCGACGACGTTGTCGTTGGAGTCGTAGAACAGGTCGCCGCCCTGCTGGAACATCACCGCGCTGGAGGCGGTGGTCACCGAGTCGAGCATGCCCTTGCCGGTGGCGGCCCGGTACTTCTTGCCGGTCTCGATGAAGGCGTTCCAGTCCGGCCAGAGCGCCGCGACCTGGTCGCGCTCGACGGGCAGCTTGGCGGCCTGGAAGAGGTCGCGGCGGTAGCAGACGGCCAGCGAGCCGACGTCGGTGGGCAGGCCGATCAGCCGGCCGTCCGGCGCCTTGCCCAGCTCCCACTTCCAGGGCAGGTACTCGCTGCTGTGGTCCTTGGCGACCAGCTTGCCGAGGTCGGCCCAGTTCGCCGGGTTCGCCTTGAACTCGTTGAGGATGCCCTCCTCCAGGGCGACCACGTCGGCGGCGCCCTTGCCGGTGGCCAGCGCCCGGACGATCTTCGGCCGGTACTCGTTGAGCTGCGCGGTCTTGCGCAGCTCAACCTTGATGCCGGTGTCCTTCTCGTACTGCTTGACGATCTCGTCGTAGCCGAATTCGCCGAAGGTGTCCACGACCAGCTTGGCGGGCTTCCCGCCGGACGCCGTGGCGTCGTCGTCGTCCTTGCCGCAGGCCGCGAGACCGCCGAGTGCGGTGACCGCGGCCAGGGCGGCGGCCGCGAGGCGGGTACGCCGCGTGGTGACGCTCATCCTGACCCCTCTTTCAGTGGTGAGGCTGGGTTTGGGTGTGGTGGGGTGATCTGCGCGCTCCCGCCGGCCGGCGGACCGGTCGGCCCGGGCGGTGTGCGTGGTGATCCGCGCCACGCCCTGGGAACGCTCCCATGAGATTGCCGGGACGTGTCAGGGGTGTCAATAGACCAATGGGAGCGTTCCCAGATCGTTACGGCCGATGCCCTCGACCGGTCCTCAGCGGACGGAGCGGATCAGCAGAGGTGACGCAGCAACGTGCTGGCCCGCCCCGGGTCGAACCGGGCGGGATCGAAGCCGCCGCCCGCCCACTCCCGCATCGCCGCGTGCTCCCGGTGCCGCGGGTCGGCGAGCGCGGCGAGCAGGAGCAGGTAGCCGGACGGGCCGCCGACGTCCTCCGGCGGGCAGGCGCGCTCGCCGTCCAGGCAGGACGGGTACCGCTCCTCCGGGTCGGCGGTGAAGGCGTCCTCCACCACCAGGTCGTGCTCCCACCAGTCGCCGAAGTCGTAGGTGTAGCGGAACCTGCTGCCCTTGCCGAGGACCGCGTCGAGCCGGACGTCCAGCTCATCGCGGAGCGACAACTCGCCGTCCGGGTCCGGCTCGCCGTACTGCACCCCGTCGATCTCGAACGAGTGCAGGTGGCAGTCACGCCAGCCCATGGCGTGCTGCACCACCCGGTGCAGCCGGTCGAGGGTGTAGCCGCCGGGCACCAGCACCCGCCGCCAGACCGGCGGACGGACCCCGGCGAGGGACATCTTCAGCTGGAAGATCTGACGTGGCATGCTGCCCCCTCCTCCCACCGCATAGGCTGCCGACATGATCTGCCGAGCCTGCCGGGAGCGGCGGCACGACGACTGTCCCGGCCGGAAGTGGTGCGACTGCCAGCACCGTACCCCCGGACCCATCCCTCCGGTCACCGGTCCGGCCGGCGAATGACCGTCGGAATCCCGATCCGCCGGATCTGGCCGACGCCGGCCACCCCGCCCCTGGACGACGCCGAGCTGACCGCGCTCTACGGTCGCGCCGACCGCCCGCACCTGCGGGTCAACTTCGTGGCCAGCCTGGACGGCGCGGTCACCCTGGACGGCTACTCCGCCGGGCTCTCCGGCGAGCCGGACAAGCGGATCTTCGGGCTGCTCCGGATGCTCTGCGACGGGCTGCTGGTGGCCGCCGGCACGCTGCGGCACGAGGGCTACCGCGCGGTGCGGCTGAGCGAGCCGCGCCGGGCCTGGCGGCGCGAGCGCGGGCTACCCGAGTACCCCACCCTGGTGGTCGTCTCCGGGTCACTGGACCTCGACCCGGCGCAGGCCGCGTTCGCCGACGCGCCGGTGCGACCCGTCGTGCTCACCCACGCCGCCGCCGAGCCGCCCCCCGGGGCTGACCGACGTCGCCGAGCTGGTCCGCTGCGGCGACGAGCGGC
>NZ_JAEVHN010000195.1:0-10284 GCF_016803375.1 Micromonospora sp. 4G55 | reverse complement strand
CCTCGGCCACCGCCCCGGTGATCCCGGCGGCCGCGGCGATGCCGGCCGCCGCCGCGTCCAGCCGGCGGCGCAGCGCGGTGACCTGGTCCTCCACCCGCTGGGACTGGTCGAGCGCCTGGTTGCCGCGCTGGGCGGCGGCCACGATCTCGGCCCGCAACTCCCGGCGAAGCTGCTCCAGCTCGTCGAGGAACTCCTCGCCGCGCGGCTGGCCGCCGTCGGCGCGCAGCGCGATCGACAGACCGATCAGGACCACGGCCATGATGGCCAGTACGGCGGCGAACCGGAGCGGACCGTTGCCGTCGGCGATCAGCAGGATCAGCGCCGCGACGGGCGCGATCGCCACACCGATCCAGAACAGGACGGTCAGCAGCTGCGGGTGGTGCTTCTCGGGCACGACCGGGGCGGGCATGGCTGTGGAGCCTACCGAGAGATGCCCTGCGTGGGAACGGTCCCGAGGACCGAATCGCGTCATCAGGGGGTGCGGTCGGCGCGGCCGGCGGGGTGCCGCCGCGCCCGGAACCCATGATCAGCCGGTGGCGAGCGCGCCGTCGGAGGAGAAGACCAGACCGACGCTGGCGGTGCCGGTCTTGAGCGCGTTCTTGGTCTGCGGGCCACCGGCGTCGAGCGAGCTGAACGAGCCGGCCTTGAAGTCGTAGACCTCCACCAGACCGGCCTGGCACTTCGGCCGCTGCGGGCACTCCGGCGGGCCGGCCAGCACGGTCGCCGAGCCGGAGCACTTGGCCGCCAGGTCGGAGATCGTCTGCACGCCGTACTTGTCGGCGAACGCCTTCGTCACGGCGAAGGCGTTCTGGTCCTGGGCCGCGGCGGGTGCGCCGAAGGTGATGCCCACCTTGTCGCCGGCGGCCTTCAGCGCGGTGACGGTCTTGTCCAGCTCCGGCGAGGAGACCGGGGTGGCGTTCTTCCCGTTGGCCTTGGTGTTGAGGAACTCCGCCATGGTCGCCGCGTACTCCGGGACGACCTGGATCTCGCCCTTCTCCAGGGCCGGCTCGTAGAGCTCGCGGTTGCCGATCTGCTGCACCTTGACCTGGTACCCGGCCGCGGTGAGGACGATGTTGTAGAGCTCGGCCAGGGTCTGGCTCTCGCTGAAGTTGCCGGCGCCGACCACGATCTGCCCGCCGGGGCCCTTGGCGATGCCGGCGGTGAGGTTGTTCGCCGAGGCGAACCCCTCGGCGGCGGCCTTCGGGGTCTTGCGGTCGACGTCGACGGCCTTGTTGAGCGCGATCAGCTTCGGCGTGTCCAGCGCGGTGGAGACCTTGTCGAGCGCGGCGACCAGCTGCGGGTTGGCCGCGTCGACGTTGATCGCCGGGATGATGTTGTCGGTGTTCTGGAGCTTCTTGTCGTCGTTCAGGACGACCAGCTGGTCGCCGGCGACCGGGGCGCAGCCCGCGCCGCTCGCGCCCTGCTGAGGTGCATCCGTGCCGGAGGACCCCTCGTCCCCGCAGCCGGTGAGCAGACCTGCCACGGTGAGCGCGCCCACCGCGCCGACCGCCAGTCTTGTCCGTACGCGCATGATCGCGCCCGCCTTCCGTGTCCCGGCGCGACCCGAGCTGGGCCGGCCGCGTGTCCGACGGGCGATCCGTCCGGCCGCCCGCGACTCCAGCCAATATCCTCCGGCTCCGACCGACAAACTCCGAGCGGGTTTGTCACCGGATTGTCACCGGTTCGCTCAGTTCCCGGCGACGGCGGCCGCCGCCCGCCGGTTCGCCCGGCCCCGGGCCCGGCGCAGCGGGCGCGGGGTGACGGCCCGCTCGACCAGCGCCAACACCCCCTCGACCAGCAGCGCCAGCCCGGCCACCAGCACGCCCCCGGCGATGATCTGGCCCCCCGCCGGCCGCGATGTCCAGCCCGAAGCCCGCCCGGATGATCTGGCCGAGCCCGCCCCCGTTGACGAACGAGGCGAGCGCGGCGGTCGCCACCACCTGCACCGCCGCGGTCCGGAACCCGGCCGCCAGGTACGGCACCGCCAGCGGCAGCTCCACCCGGCGCAGCACCTGCCCCCCGGACAGCCCCATCCCCCGCGCCGCGTCCCGGGCCTCCGGATCGGCCTGCCGCACCCCCGTGTATGCGTTGGCCAGCAGCGGCGGCACCGCGAAGACGGCCAGCGCCACCACCACCGCCGGCCGGCCGAACCCGAGGAAGGTCAGCGGCAGGATGGTCAGCAGCGCCAGGGTGGGGATCGCCAGCGTGACGTTGGAGATCAGCAGGACCAGCCCGCCACCGCGACCGCTGTGCCCGAGCCAGAGCCCGATCGGCCAGGCCACCAGGCAGCCGAGCAGCACCGCGGCGGCGGACATACTCAGGTGCTCCCCGAGCCGGTCCAGGATGCCGCCCGGGTTCGTCCAGTTCAGCGGGTCGTTGAGCCAGACCACCGCCTGCTCGACCGGATTGGTGCCCGCCCGGGCGGCCGCGGCCGTCATCCGGTCCGCCCGCGCAGCCACGGCGTGAGCAGCCGGCCCACCCCGGCGAGGATCAGGTCCAGCACCAGGGCGAGCAGGACGCAGAGCAGCGTCCCGGTCATGATCTGCGCCTTGTAGAAGTTGTTCTGGAAGCCGGCGAAGATGAGCTGCCCGAGGCCGCCGCGACCGACCACCACCCCGACGGTGACCAGGGCGACCGTCGAGACGGTGGCGAGGCGTACCCCGGTGAGGATGCCGGGCAGGGCCAGCGGCAGGTCGATCCGGAACAGCCGCGCCCAGCGGCCGTACCCCATGCCCTCGGCCGCGTCGCGGACCTCGGGGGGCACCTGGTTCAGCCCGGCCACCGCGTTGCGCACGATCACCAGCAGCGCGTACAGCACCACCACGGTGAGTACGGTGATCGCGCCGATGCCCAGGTAGGGCGCGATGAAGGCGAACAGCGCCAGCGACGGCACGGTGTACAGCACGCCGGTGAGTGCGAGAATCGGCCCGGCGAGGGCGCGGAACCAGTACGCCGCCACCGCCAACGGCAGGGCCACCAGGGCGGCGATCAGCACCGCCCGGGCGGTCAGCGAGGCGTGCTCGCGCAGCGCGGCGAGGATGGTGTCAAAGTTGTCCCGCACGTACTGCCAGGAGAACCACGGGTTACCGGGGTCGGCCCGGTAGCTCAGGTGGAGGGACACACGTGGACGTTACCCCGGGACCCACCGGCGCGGCCGGGCACAGCGCGGCCTCGATCACCCTGGACGGCATCCGGAAGCGCTACCCGGACGGCACCGAGGCCGTGCGCGAGCTGAGCCTGGAGGTCAAGGCCGGCGAGCTGGTGGTCCTGATCGGCCCCTCGGGCTGCGGGAAATCCACCGTGCTGCGGATGGTCAACCGGCTGATCGAACCGACCGGCGGCCGCATCCTGCTCGGCGACGAGGACATCACCCGGGTCGACCCGGTCAAGCTGCGCCGCCGGATCGGCTACGTGATCCAGAACGTCGGGCTCTTCCCGCACCAGACGGTGCACACCAACGTGGGCACGGTGCCCCGGCTGCTCGGCTGGCCGAAGGAGCGAATCCGCCGCCGCGCCGGCGAACTGCTGGAGCTGGTCGGGCTCGACCCGGCGCAGTTCGGCCGCCGCTACCCGCACGAGCTCTCCGGTGGGCAGCGGCAGCGGGTCGGGGTGGCCCGGGCGTTGGCCGCCGACCCGGTGGTGCTGCTGATGGACGAGCCGTTCTCGGCGGTCGACCCGATCGTCCGGACCCGGTTGCAGGAGGAGTTCCTGCGGCTCCAGGCCGAGGTCCGCAAGACCATCGTGCTGGTCACCCACGACCTGGACGAGGCGGTCCGGCTCGGCGACCGGATCGCGGTGCTCTCCCAGGGGGGCCGGCTGGAGCAGTACGACACCCCGGCCGCCCTGCTCGGCGCCCCCGCCTCGCCGTTCGTCCGCGAGTTCGTCGGCGCGGACCGGGCATCCGCCGGCTCGCCGTCACCCCGCTCACCCGGGACACCCTGGCCCCGCTCACCGGCGCGACCGCCGACCTGCCGGCGGTGGCGCTGGGCGGTTCCGCGTACGACGCGCTGGCGGCGATGCTCACCGCGGGCTCCGAGGCGGTCGTGGTCACCGCCGACGGCGAGCCGGTCGGCGCGCTCACCCGGACCCGGGTGCTCGAACTCGGCCAGATCGGCGCCTGACCCGGCCGTTCCGGCGGCGGCCGGGCCGTTCCGGCGGCCAGGTCGGGTCCGGAAGGTCAGGCTCGGCCGCCGAGGCTGGCGGTGCCGATGATCCAGCCGGCGAAGAAGCCGTAGGTGGCGCCCGTGCCGGTGGTCTGGAAGTCGGCGAGCAGCGGCCCGTCCGAGGTCAGCAGCGCCGCCAGCAGGGTCGCCGCCGCGGCGGCCAGGACGTACGCGGCCCAGCCGGAGAAGAACTGGCTCACCGAGCCCTGCACCCGGGCCACCTGCGAGGTGGGCAGCAGGTAGAGGAAGGTCGCGGCGAACACCAGCAGCAGGATCGCCCGCAGGTCGTGGCGAGCACCCCGTGCTCGCCACCGGCGGCCTCCAGCCGCCAGGCGGGCCAGGCGAGCAGCCGCAGGAACCAGCCGCCGCCGGAGTTGGGGTCGGTGTGCGCCTCGGCCCAGCCGACGTACCACGGGCTGCCGCAGACCCCGACCAGGATGAGCGCGGCCAGGGTGCCGGTGCCGGCGGCGGTGCCGTACCCGCTGACGGTCCGGGGACGGTTGGTGAGGGCCATGCGGCGGGAAGTTCCCGACCCACCCGGGCGGGCAAACCTGCGCCAGCCGGCGGTCCGACCGGTCAGTGCTTCACCATGTAGTCGATGAACGCCGCGCGCAGCAGCGGCGCCGACTCCTCGTACCCGTGGCCGGTCAGCTCCCGCCACAGCGCCGAGGCCTCGTCGATGGTCGGTCCGATCGAGTTCGGCGCCCCGTCCAGCGCGGCGGCCTCGTCGGCGTTCGGCAGGTGCCGCAGCACCGACCAGAAGAAGCCCACGTCGCGGCGCTCCCGGGCCAGCGCGAAGGCCCGCTCCCGCAGCTCCTCGGTGGAGAGCGCGTCGAGCTCGTCGAAGGTGCGGCCGGTACCGGCGGAAGGAGTCTCGCTCATGCCCGCGAGCCTAACCGGCGAGATCACCTACGGCCCCTCGGACGCGGGCACGGCCTCACCGGTCGTCGTCGTCCCAGCGGCGCGACCCGGTCTCCCAGCGGGGGGCCTCCCACGGGTCCGGCGGGGTGGCGGTCGACTGGGCCGGCAGCGCGGGCGGCCAGTTGTCGACGGTGCTCGGCCGGGGCAGCGACCAGCCGGTGCTGATCATGCCGTCGCCGGCGGGCGTGGTCTCGGCCGGCTCGCCGATCGTCCCGCGTGGCCGCCCGCACGCCTCGACCAGCCGGGTCACCACCAGCCCGACGCCCAGCGCCGCGCCGCCCACGGTCCACCGGGAGATCGTCCAGCCACGCGCGGTCGCCCAGGCCAGGAAGACCACCACCACGCCCACCGCGAGCAGGGTGCCGAAGATCCCGCCGCGCCGGCCGTACGCGCTGGTGCCGCCGAGCATCGCCACGCCGACCGCCAGCACCGTCCAGTCCAGCCCCGACCCCGGTACGACCGGGCCGGCGGCGTTGGCGGCCAGCAGCACCCCGGCCAGCATGGCGAGCACGGTGGAACCGACCAGCGCCGTGGCGGTGACCAGGGCCGCCAGCACGCCCCGGCGGCGGGCCGGGTCGACCACCGGCCGGAACCGGCCGACCACCCGCCGGACCGCCCGGATCGCGCCGAAGATCCCGCCCAGCACGGCGACGGCCGCGAACCCGGCGAAGAGGTAGAAGGCCGTGCGGCGCGGGTCGTAGTCGGCCTGCACTACGACCGCGCCAGAGCGCCGCTCGATGTAGACGATCACGGCCGCGGCGCCGGCGAGGCTGGCCGCCCAGCCGGGCACGTGCAGCACCACCACGGCCAGGGCCAGGGCGAGGCCACCCACGACGGCGGCCACCAGGGCCGGGGTGAGCGCGGCCGTGACACCGCGGTCGCCCTGCTCGGCGAAGTGCAGCGCGGCGGCGACGGCGATCGGCCCGACCGCCAGGTTCACCGCCGCGGTACGCAGGCTCAGCCCGGCGGCGAGGGCCAGCAGGCCGAGCGCGACCACGTCGACCAGGAGGGTGCGCAGCCCGTCGCCGCGCAGCGCGTCGGCGTCCTCGCGGCGGAGCAGCAGCACCACACCGACCAGGCCGACCAGGAGGAGCGCCTCCCACACCAGGTGCACGCCGACCCGGTCCCGGCCCGGCTCACCGTGCGCGGGATCGTCGAAGACGTTCTCCAGCACGGCGGCGGGCACCCCCGGCGTGGGCTCCGCGGATCCGGCCCGGCCTGGTTCGTCGTACGCCATGCCGCGCGCCTCCCACGTGGCCAACCGTCCTCGTCGACGGTCGTCTGCATCCGGTCGCCAGGGACGGTACCTGCGCACGCGGCCGCGCGTAACCCCCCTGATCAGCGGCGGGGCGGGCGGCCCTCCCGGTCGCCGGGCTCCCGGTCCTCGTCGTCCTCCTGCTCGGGGACCCGGCAGGCGCGTTCGAGCCAGAGCGCGGCCGCGGTCAGCGCGAGCGACGCGAGCAGGCCGGCGCCGGCCGCCGGCCGGTCGTCCATGGCGGCGTTGGTGTCCTCGATGAAGAGCCACGCGGTCAGCCCCGCGTAGCAGCCCGTGAAGATCGCCCCGGCCAGGGCGGACGCCTTGGCCAGCACCACGAACCGGGCGACCAGCAACGGGTTGACCGGGTCGCGGCCCGGCCGGCGCTCGATCCGGCTGCGGGTGTTGGCCGCCGCGTACGCCTCCAGCACCGCGAGCGCGGCCAGCGTGACCACCGGCAGCCAGGGCAGGTCCGGCGCGACGTCGTAGTAGAAGGTGCTGATCAGCAACCAGGCCACCGCCGCGGCGGCGAGGGCGGCGACGACCAGGGTGGAGATCCGGGTGGGGCCCATCCGGAAGCGGTCGGGCTCGCTTCCGCGCGGGGGCTGCGCCTGGGTCATGCCGGCCGGCTCCACTCGGTCATGGGGTCGACTCTAACGCCAGATCGGGCCGGGGGCTCAGTTCCAGCGCGTCGCCGGCCAACGGCTCGGCGTTGAGCAGGTCGGTCAGCCAGCCGTGCCCGGGCAGCCGTCCGTGCGGCTCCATGTCGATCCACGGCCGCAGCACGAACGCGCGCAGGTGGGCGCGGGGGTGCGGCAGGGTGAGTTCGGGGTCGTCGCTGAGCACCGGCTCGCCGGCCGCGTCCCAGACGGCGATGACGTCCACGTCCAGGGTGCGCGGTCCGAACCGGCGCTCGGGGTCGCGGACCCGGCCGGCCGCCCGCTCGGCGGCCCGGGCCCGCTCCAGCCAGTCGCGCGGGGTCGCCGCCGGGTCGCGACCATCACCGCCGCGTTGAGGTACGCCGGCTGGTCGGCGTCCCCCCACGGTGGAGTCTCGTAGACGCCGGAGACCACCAGGACCGCGTCGCCGAGCGCGGCGACCGCGGCACGCAGCTGGCCGAGGCGGTCGCCCAGGTTGCTGCCGAGGGAGAGCACGGCCCGGGTCATCGGGTACGCCGCATCGTCACGGCGACGTCGGAGAAGGTGTGCGGGATCGGCGCCTCGGGCTTGTGCACGGTGACCGTGGCGGCGGCGACCAGCGGCTCGGCCAGGCAGACCGCGAGCAGCCGGTCGGCGAGCGTCTCGATCAACGCGACGGGTTCGCCGGTGATGACGGCGACCAGCTTTTCGGCCAGCTCGCCGTAGTGCACCGTGTCGGTCACCTCGTCGGAGCGGGCCGCCGGGGCCAGGTCGAGTTCGAGCACCGCGTCGACGACGAACTCCTGCCCCTGGGCGCGTTCGAAGTCGTAGACGCCGTGCCGACCGCGCGCCCGCAGGCCGGTCAGCTCGATCCGGTCGGTCATCGTTCTCCCTCGTTCCGGCCGACGTACGCGGCGGTCCCCAGCCCGGACGCGGTCACCGCGCCGGCTCGCTCTCCTGCCGGCCGGCAGGCCCGGCCGCCCCCACCGTGGGCACGCCGGCACCGCCCGGTTCCGCGCTGTCCTGGCCGACGCGGCGCGCGGCCGGCTCGGCGACCAGGCGGGGACGGCCGGTGGCCTGCCAGACGGCGAGCCGCGTCGGCGGTGCCGCGCACGTCGTGCACGCGTACCCCCCAGGCGCCGGCGGCGACGGCCAGCAGGCTGGTGGCGACGGTGGCCGCCTCCCGGTCGGCGGTGGGCCGCGGCTCGCCGTCGGCGTCGGCCAGCAACCGGCCGAGGTACGACTTGCGGCTCGCCCCGAACAGCAGCGGGAAGCCGAGCGCGACCAGCTCCGGCAGGCGGGCGCTGAGCTCCCAGTTGTGCGCGGCGGTCTTGGCGAAGCCGAGGCCGGGGTCGACGATGATCCGGTCGGCGGCCACCCCGGCGGCCAGCGCCTCGTCGACCCGCCGGCCCAGTTCGGCGCGCACGTCGGCGACCACGTCGGTGTAGGTGGCCAGCTCGCGCATCCCCCGCGAGTGCCCGCGCCAGTGCATGAGCACCCAGGGACAGCCGGCGTCGCGCACCACCCGGGCCATGTCCGGGTCGGCGAGCCCGCCGGAGACGTCGTTGACGACGGTGGCCCCGGCGGTCAGGGCCGCCTCGGCAACCGAGGCCCGGCTGGTGTCGATGCTCACCGCCACGCCGGCCGCGGCCAGCTCCCGGATCACCGGCAGGACCCGGGCCGCCTCGGTCGCGGGGTCGACCCGGTCGGCGCCCGGCCGGGTGGACTCGCCACCGACGTCGATCAGCGCGGCGCCCTCCGCCCGCAGCCGTACCCCGTGTGCGACCGCGGCGTCGAGGTCGGCGTAGCGGCCACCGTCGGAGAAGGAGTCGGGCGTGACGTTGAGGACGCCCATCACCACCGGGGCCTGCGCCCGTACCAGATCGGTCACGACTAGACGGTACCGGTCGTCCACGCCCGCTCCGGCGGCCCCCTGACATGCGCATTGGAACAGGTGTACGATCGGTCGTCCGGGTCGAATCGGGCCGACTCTTCGCGGGTTGTCGCAAAGGAGGGCGGGCCGTACGCTGTGGAATTGCCCAGCATCGAGATGGCGAAGCCTGGAGGGAGGGCCGAAGCGGGAAGAATCCCCCCCAAAGCTCACCACTCTCCGTGGTGGGTAACGAACGTAGCGTCGCCGACGCTGCGCTGAGTGAGCACATTTCCCGCCAGGCTTGCCTACTGCACCGCCGCGGCACCGCCGGCCGCGACATGGGGAGGTTCCAGTGATCGCCTTCGAGCTCATGCAGACGGCGACGTCCGGCGTCGCGCAGGCCCTGCACACCCTGGCGACGACACCGCTCGCCGAAGAGGCTCCGAAGGGCATCGACACCAACGGCGTCGTCACCTTCTTCGCCAGCAAGATCGCGCCGATCCTGCTCGCCGTGCTCGGTGTCATCTTCATCGGCCGGGCCAGCCGGGGTGAGATCTCCAAGGTGCTCACCAGCTCGGCCATCGCGATCGTCGGCCTGGCCTTCATCGCCGGGGCGGCCACACTCTTCTTCGTCGGTGACTACCTGATCGACCTGATCTTCGAATAGGCCCGGGCGAGACATGCGGCTGCGCACCGACGACGACATCTACCGGGCTCGCCTGGTCTACCTCGGGCCGCCCGGCTACACCCTTCCCGTCCACCTGCCGTACGCCCAGTACGGCCTGTTCATGCTGCTCGTACCCCTCTACATGTTCATCCACTGGCTGTTCACGCTGCAGGTCGAGCTCTTCCCCGCCTGGGAGATCGCGCTCGCCATCGTGAGCACCTCGTTCATCTTCCGGTACGTCGACCCGGACCGGCCGGCACGGATGGTCATCCGCACCGCCCTGACCGACTGGCGACGCACCCGGGAGCCGGCCGCTGAGCTGCGGGACCCCCGCCTGGTCGGCAGCCGGATCAGGATCCGGGAGGAACTGGCATGACCGGGCGTACGTCGATCGGGCAGTCGAACCACGCGGGTGAGGCGGTCGCATGAGTCGCTCTTCCACGCCGGGTTTCCCGGCCGGACGGCACAGCGCCCCACACGGTAACCGTGCGCGGTCGCTCGACTACCCGGAGGAGGAGATCCAGGACGAGCAGCCGTCCGACCCGGCTCTGGTGACCAGTCCCGGGCAGGGTGGCGTCGGCGTCTTCCAGCCGCCGCGGCCGACGAACGGCCGGGGCGTACCGCCGGTCGAGCCGAGCCCGCCGATGCTCGTCGGCGACGGCACCGACATCGACTCCCCGTTCCTCGACCTCTTCCGGCGGCCCCGGCGCGCCGCCGCGCCCCGGCCCGCCGCCCCCGGTGTCGTCCCCGCGCCGCGCCGGGAGCAC
>NZ_JAEVHN010000194.1:0-10332 GCF_016803375.1 Micromonospora sp. 4G55 | reverse complement strand
AGGGGCAGCACCCCGTAGTCGTCGTCGTCCGGCAGGCCACCGCGGTGCCCGCCGGCCTCGGTGCCCTGCACGACGACGGCGTCCACCGCCGAGTCCGACCGCCGCCGAGGCGCGTCGGGGCTGGTGACCCGTGGCCCAGACCTCGGTGCCCCGCTCCCGCAGGCGGCCACCGCCGCCCGGTCGGGCAGCCCGAACACGAAGGACACCACCGGCACCGGGTCCGCGAGCAGGGCGGCCAGCTTCTCCGGGTACGCGTCGTCGCCGCCGACCGGTTCGCCGAGCGTCACCCCGTGCCGCCGGGCCTCCGGGGCGAGCCGTTCGGCGTACGCCCGGACAGCGGCCTCGTCGACCGCATGGCCGTTCGGGTCCGGTAGGAAGATGTTGACGCCGAACGGGCGGTCGGTGCGGGTACGGACCTCGGCCACGTCGGCGGCGAGCCGGTCGGCGCTGATCATCCCGGCGGCCAGGAAGCCCAGGCCACCCGCGGCCGAGACGGCCGCCGCGAGGGCCGGTGTCGACGGGCCGCCGGCCATCGGCGCGGCGACGATCGGGCGAGGCAGCACGGACAGCACGGACATCCACCCATCCTGCCGGATCGCCGTCGCGCCCACGAGGACGCGGCCCGAGTTCCGTCCACGCGCGGGTGTTGCGTCGCCGCCGGCCGCCGTGGGGTCCCCTCCCGTGCTGGTGCCGTTAGCCTCAGCGGGTGGATCGATGCGACGAGTGCGGCTTCGACTACGCCGACGTCTCCGCCGCCGACCTGCCGCGGCTCCTGCGCGCGGTCGGTGAGCGGTACGCGACCGCGCTGGACGGGGTGGCGGACCTGCGGCGGCGACCGGCCGAGGGGGTGTGGTCGCCACTGGAGTACGCCTGCCACGTCCGGGACGTGCTCCGGGTCCAGACCGATCGGCTGGTCCTGGCGCTCACCGTCGACGAGCCGGAGTTCACCCCGATGGGCCGCGACGAACGCGCCGTCACCGACGCCTACAACGAACAGGACCCGACGGTGGTGCTCGCCGCGTTGGCCACCGCCGCGAGCGACCTGGCGACCCGGTTCTCCGCACTCGATGAAGCGGACCTCGCCCGCACCGGCGTCTACCCGTGGCCGGAACCCCGGGCCCGGACGCTGCTCTGGCTCGGCCGGCACACCATCCACGAAGCCGAACACCACCTGCTGGACATCACCCGCGCCGCCGGCGGCGAGCCCGCCCGCTGACCGTCGCCGGGTCCCGGGTGGGCGGTGCCGGGCGGAGCGCGCGAGGTCGCGGCAGACTGACCCGATGTCGTCGACGATGCTGGTGGTCGGCCCGAAGCTGGCGGTGACCCTGGTCGTGCTGACCGCCGTGGCGGCGGCCTTCGCCACCGTCGGCCGGCTCGGGCACGGCCGGCAGATCGCGGTCGCGGCCGTCCGCGCGGCGGTCCAGTTGGCGGCGGTGTCGCTGCTGATCGCCGCCATCGTGGCGTCGCTGTGGGCCACCGCCGCCTTCGTGGTGGTGATGTGCGCGGTCGCGGCGGGCACCTCCGGCCGGCGGATCACCGGCGGGGCGCGCGGGTGGTGGGCCGCCGTGCCGATCGTGGCCGGCAGCCTCTCCGTCGTGCTCGGTCTGCTGCTGGCGGGCCTGGTGCCGGCGCGCGGGATCGCGCTCATCCCGGTCGCCGGGATCCTGATCGGCGGCGCGATGACCGCCACCTCGTTGGCCGGCCGGCGGGCCCTGGACGAGCTGACCGGCCGTCGGGGCGAGGTGGAGGCGGCCCTGGCGCTGGGGCTGCTGCCCCGCGACGCGGTGCTGCTGGTCTGCCGTCCGGCGGCCGGTCAGGCGTTGATCCCGGCGCTGGACCAGACCCGCACGGTGGGCCTGGTGACCCTGCCCGGCGCCTTCGTCGGGATGCTGCTCGGCGGGGCGGGTCCGCTCGCCGCCGGGATCACCCAGCTGGTCGTCCTGGTCGGGCTGCTGGCCGTGGAGGCGGTCGCGGTGGTGCTGACCGTCGAGCTGGTGGCCCGTGGGCGGCTGCGTCCGACGCCGTGACCGGCCGGGCCGGTGCCGCGGCTGCCGGCCCGGCGATCCCCGGCCGGACCGCTCACCCGGCCGACAGCTCCGCGGGTACCGGGTCCGTCGGGACGTCGCCGGCGGACGCGCCGGCCGGCGCGAAGCCCCGGAGGATGAGGTACCCGGCGAGGCTGACCTCCCACGCGAACACGGGCAGCGCGGCGAGCGAGCCCCAGGTGGAGACCTGCTCGTAGCGCCCGAACAGCACGGCGGTCGCCGAGGCGCAGATGAGCGGCCCACCGACCAGCCCCAGCACGGCGATGGACCGGGGCACCAGCCGCGACCGGTACAGCAGGTGGGCGAGGAGCAGGCTGTTGGCCCCGAGCGCGACGTTGGGACCGAGCAGGAACGCCCAGTCGTGGAGGGCGACGAGTGCCCGGGCGGCGGTGACGAGTGCGGCGTCGTCGGTGCCGGCCGTCCCGGCGACGTCCCGGCGCAGCGTCACCACCGACAGGACGCTGAGGATGCCCACGACGATGACGACCGCCTCCAGGAGGCGTACGCAGAGGTAGCCGAGAGCGGCGGCGTGGTGCTGCCGCCGGACGACGGGGTAGAGCGTGACCGCCGTGCCGACGACGGCGCCGACGAGGATCAGCTCGAAGAACCCGCCGAGCAGCACCCGAGGGTCGGCGCCGCCCCGAGGACGTAGTCGGCGTCGGTCAGCGCGGGGCGGTAGAGCACCAGCCCCGCGATCGCGGCGATCTCGGTGATCAGGAAGAACACTCCCGCGGCCACCGCGGTCCTTCTCGTGGGGCTCATGTCGACTCCTGTCCGTGACCGGCAGGTGTACGCCGTACACCTGAGTACGCACGGACCCTAGGTGTACGCTGTACACCTGTCAAGCGGGACGGGGAGGGGCGAGCCGGTGACCGAGCAGAGCGAGGCCGCGCGTCGCCCGCTGAACACCGAGCGGGTGCTGCGCGCCGCCGTCGCGCTCGCCGACACCACCGGGATCGACTCGCTCAGCATGCGCCGGCTCGCGCAGGAGCTCGGCGTCGTGCCGATGGCGCTCTACAAGCACGTCGCGAACAAGGAAGAGCTGCTGGACGGCATGGCCGACGTGGTCGTGGGGGAGATCGACCCGCCGGACCCCGACGTCGACTGGAAGAGCGCCGTGCGGCAGCGGATCCTGTCCGCCCGACAGGCGCTCCTGCGTCACCCGTGGGCGTCGCGGGTGATCGAGTCACGTACCCGACCGACGCCGGCCACCCTGGCGTACCTCGACTCGATGATCGGGATGTTCCGGGCCGGCGGTCTCTCCGTCGACCTGACGCACCACGTGATGCACGCGCTCGGGAGCCGCGTCCTCGGGTTCAGCCAGGAGTTGTTCGACGACGGCGCGCCGGGCCCCGACCCGGGCACGAAGGCGGCCGCGCTGCGGGAGATGTCCCGCAGGTATCCCCACATCGCGGAGGTCGCGTCGCGGGCCGACCACGACGGGCGGTCCGTCGTCGGTGCCGGCTGTGACGACCAGTTCGAGTTCGAGTTCGCTCTCGACCTCCTGCTGGACGGGTTCGACCGACTCCGGCGGCAGGGCTGGAGTTCCACCACCACCCAGCGGAACCACCACCGGTCGTAGGCCCGCGCCGAGGTCAGCGCCCGGTCAGCCCGCACCCGGCCCACCGTGGGTACGGCGAATGCCCGCTGCCGGGTCGGGTACACCTGCCGCGGTGTGCCCACGGCCCGGGCGACACGTCCCGGCGCCGGGCCGCCTCGTGCCAGTCGACCGTCCACCGGTCACGGCTGCGCGTCACCACAGGAAGGGATGGCTCGGGATGAAGGTCAGAAGCTCCCTGCGGGCGTTGAAGCGGAAGGCGGGCTCGATTGTGGTCCGCCGCCGAGGCAAGCTGTTCGTGATCAACAAGGCCGACCCGCGGCAGAAGGCGCGGCAGGGCTGAGCGGCGGCCCCGCGCGGCGCGCGGGGCCCGCCCGGGTGTCCGGCGTCAGCGCAGCAGCACCGGTCCGGCGTCGATCCGGGTCCGGAACAGGGCGTACGGCTTGCGCCGCAGGTCCTGGCCGCGCTGGTACGTCGGCTGGCGGTGCAGCTGGTTGGCGGTCACGTAGAGGAACCCGTCGGTGGCGACCGACATCGTGTCGGGCCACAGCAGTCGGGGATCGTGGACCAGCGTCTCGTACTCGCCGTCGGCGCGGCGGCGCAGCACCGCGTTGTGCTCGTACGAGGTGAGGTAGAGCCGGCCGGCGTCGTCGGACTCCAGCCCGTCGGACCCGCCGCCCTTGTCGCCCTCGTGGGCCACGGACGCGGCGACCAGGCCGTCGTCGACCGCCGGGTCGGCGAGCGCGTCGGTGGACACGCTGTACCAGTGCCGCGAGGCGAGCGGGCAGTAGTACAGTCGGGCGCCGTCGTGCGAGATGGCGATGCCGTCCGAGCCCATCGCAACCGGCTTCGGCGGGCCGTCGGCGGGGCGTTCCAGCAGCGGCCGCCCCTCGACCACCGGCCGGAACGTCGCCAGCGGCTCGGCCTTGGTGGACGGGTGGTCGTGCAGCCGTCGCCAGGACGCCCCGGAGGCCAGGTCCACCACGATGATCCCGTTCGGGCCGGAGTGGGACGAGTCGGTGATGTAGGCGGTGCCGGCCTCGCCGCGCCGCAGGTCGAAGCGCACGTCGTTGAGGTACGTCGTGGGCAGCGCCACGTCGGTCGGGAAGGTGATGACCTGGCCGACGCTGTCGGTGGCGAGGTCCACCCGGACCAGTTTCGGCCCACCCGGTGCGGTGGGTCGGAACATCGGGCTGCCGGTGTCGAGCACCCAGAGCCGGTCGGCGGGGTCGACCACGACGCTCTGCACCGACACGAACGCCGTCGCGTCGTCGTCCCCGGACGGACTGTTCCACCGCTGGTCCGGGAAGGGCACCTCCGCGCCGTCGCGCAGTTCGACCACCGTCGCCGGCACCTGGTCGCCCCACTTCGGAAAGTTGACGAAGACGCGGCCGGTGTGCGAAACGCTGACCCCGGTCGGCATCGGCCCGGTGAAGCTGTGCACGAGTTCCAGCTCACCGAGCGGCTCGTCGGCCACCGGCCCGGTCACGACGTGCTCCGGCGCATCCGCCCGCCGGCTCGCGCCGCGAGGGTGTGCGGGCACCGGTGGACCAGGTCCTCCATCGACGTCATCTCCGTTCGGCAGGTGGAGGTCGGTCCTTCCCGCCGCCCACCGCCGCAAACGCCCGAATCACGACGTGCGCGGCACGCGCCGGTGGCCCGGGCGCACCCGGCACCGCGCCGAGGGCATCAGCCCTTGAGCGCCACCGCGATCGCGTCGGCGAGGGTGGTGGTGGGGCGGCCGGCGAGGCGGCGCAGGTCACCGCTGTCGGTGGTCAGCTCGCCCCGGGCGATGCCCCGGTCGCACTCGGCCAGCGTGGCCGCGTACGGCTCGGGCAGGCCGGCGGCGACCAGCGCCGTCGCGTACTCCTCGACCGGCAGGTCGCGGTAGACCACCTCGGTACCGCTCTGCCGGGAGATCTCGGCGGCGAGTTCGGCCATGGTGAACGGCTCGTCGCCGCCCAGCTCGTAGACCGCGTTCTCGTGGCCGTCGCCGGCCAGGACGGCGGCAGCGGCGGCGGCGTAGTCGGCGCGGGTGGCGGCGGCGACCCGACCGGCACCGGCGCTGCCGAGGACCGCGCCGTGCTGGAGCGTGGCGGCCAGGTTGCCGGTGTAGTTCTCGGTGTACCAGCCGTTGCGCAGCAGCACGTACGGCAGGCCGGAGGCCCGGATCAGCTCCTCGGTCGCCTGGTGCTCGGTGGCGAGCGGGAAGGTGGCGGTGTCGGCCTTCAGAACACTGGTGTACGCGATCAGGCGTACCCCGGCCGCCACGGCGGCGTCGATGACGGCGCGGTGCTGCGCCACCCGCCGCCCGACCTCGTTGGCCGAGACGAGCAGCAGGCGGTCGGCACCGGCGAGGGCACCGGCCAGGGTCTCGGGGCGGTCGTAGTCGCCTCCCGTACGAGTACGCCCCGGGCGGCCAGGTCGGCGGCCTTTTCCGGGGTGCGGACCGCGGCGACGATCTGCTGGGCGGGGACGCCCCGGTCGAGCAGTTCGGTGACGACGAGGCGGCCGAGCAGGCCGGTGGCTCCGGTTACGACGATCATGGTTGCTCCTCGGGATGACGGGTGCCCTGAAGCATGCACTAACTTTTAGAAAGTGCCAACCCAGATGAAAGTGCAGTGGATCGGAGGGTGTCCGCCGGGTACCGTCGGGCCATGACTGCTCCCCTCACCAACCCCGGCGGAGCGGACGCCAGGGACGCCGACGACCAGCTCGTCGCGGACGTCTTCGCCCGCGGCTGCGGCTCGCGTCGCACGCTGGAGAACATCGCCGGCAAGTGGGGGATCCTGGCCCTCTCCGCGTTGCACGAGGGCGCGTACCGGTTCAACGCGCTGCGCCGCCGCGTCGACGGGGTCAGCGAGAAGATGCTGTCCCAGACGCTCCAGGCCCTGGAGCGGGACGGCCTGGTGCGGCGGGACGTGCAGACGACCATCCCGCCGCACGTCGAGTACAGCCTCACGCCGCTCGGCGCCCGGGTGGCCGAGCGGCTGATCGGGCTGATCGAGCTGGTCGAGAGCGAGCTGGGCACCGTGCTGGCGGCCCAGGCCGAGTACGACGACCGGGCGGCGGCGGACCGCAACCGGCGGAGGTAGGCCCGGTCGACGGAAGCGCCCGGTGGGGATTTCATCCGTTTGCGGCGACAGCGTCGGAATGGCGACAGTGGCGACGGAGGGCCGGCGGGCGGCCGGGCGGTTAGATTCGCCGGCGAGGCTCACCGCAGAGCTAATCCGCTCGGCCTGCCCCGTCGATGGCCGCAGCCCGGCCTCCCCTCGCACCCGCGGGGACGCCCGGACGCGCACCACGACGCCGGCACCCGGACCGCCGCCCCCCGGGAGGTCGTGATGTATCAGTCGCCCGCGCGCGTCTTCGCCCGGCTCGGCGCCACCGGGCCGCTCCCGCGCCATCGGTGACCATGGGCCGGGCCGTGGTGCTCGGCGCGAGCGTGGCCGGGCTGCTGGCGGCCCGGGTGCTCGCCGAGCACGCCGAGAGCGTGCTCGTGGTGGACCGGGACGAACTGGGCGCGGGCACCGGACACCGGGCCGGTGTGCCGCAGGGCACCCAGATGCACGTCCTGCTGCCGGCGGGCCGGGACCAGATCGACCGGTGGTTCCCCGGCTTCTCCCGCCAGGCCGTGGCCGAGGGTGCCGTCCTGCTGCCCGCCGCCGCCCGCCGCAGCTACCTCGACGGCCGGCGCAAGGTCCCGGGCTCGGACGTCGACATGATCGCGGCGAGCCGGCCCTTCCTGGAGGAGCTGCTCCGCCGCCGCACGTTGGCGCTGCCCAACGTGACCCTGCTGCCCGGGCGCGTCACCGGCCTGGACTTCGCCGGCACGGCGGTCACCGGGGTGCGGCACGAGAGCGCCACCGGTCCGGTCGTCACGCCCGCCGACTTCGTGGTGGACGCCACCGGCCGGTCGAGCCGCCTCGGCGACTGGCTGGAGCGGGGCGGGTGGGAACGCCCCCCGATGCGCCGGATGGCGATCAACCTGCACTACGCGACCGCCACGTTCCGGCGTACCGAAAAGGACCCGGTGCCGATCGCGGTGCTGGCCGGCTGCACCGCCGCAGCCGGCGGCCACATCGCCGGCGCCGCCTTCTCCGCCATCGAGGGCGACCGGTGGATCGTGATGCTCGGCAGCTACGGCGACGACCGGCCGGGCCGCGACGCGGACGACCTCGTCCGCCGGTGCCGGGACGACTTTCCCCCCCGAGTTCGCCCGGGTGGTGGCCAACGAGATGCTCGGGACGGTCCGCACCTACCGGCAGGCCGACAGCCGGCGGCGGGACTTCCACCGCCTCCGCCGGGTGCCGGCCGGGCTGGTCGCGGTCGGTGACGCGGTCTCCTCGTTCAACCCGATCTACGGGCAGGGCATGTCGTCGGCGGCCATGCACGCCTCCTGCCTGGCGGAGTACCTCCGCTCCGGCGCCGACCTGCGCCGCCGGCCCGGGAGTTCCTCGC
Source organism: Micromonospora sp. 4G55 (assembly GCF_016803375.1). Taxonomy (NCBI): domain Bacteria; kingdom Bacillati; phylum Actinomycetota; class Actinomycetes; order Micromonosporales; family Micromonosporaceae; genus Micromonospora; species Micromonospora sp. 4G55. The sequence goes on along the minus strand of NZ_JAEVHN010000194.1, from coordinate 2,268 downwards.
GTTGCAGCGGGTCGTGGTCGACGCGGCCTGGGGGATGTCCACCTCCGCCGACCTGGCCCGCCCGTCGGTGCCCGGCCCGCGCCCGCCGGGATACCGGATCTCCCGATGGGTGGCCGACCAGATCACCGCCGCGTCGGTGACCGACCCGGTGACCGCCCGGCGCTTCGACGCCGTCGTCGAGATGCGCCGCCACCCGAACTCGCTCGCCGCTCCCCGCACCCTGCTGCGCGCGGTCCGGGTCAACCAGGCCCGGGGGCGCTGAGCGTCCGGGCCTGTCGGCCCCTGCCGCTACGGTCGGCGCATGGTCACCGTCGCCGACGTACGGTCGCTGGCACTGACGTTGCCGCGCACCACCGAGCACCTGATCCGCGACCGGGTGAAGTTCCGGGTGGGCGCCATCGTCTACGTCGCGTTCTCCCGCGACGAGACGACGATGGGCTTCGGCTACCCGAAGGAGGAACGCGACGCGCTCGTCGCCGCCGAGCCGGACGTGTTCTTCCTGCCCGGCGCGTCCGACCTGCGCTTCCACTGGGTCTGCTGCCGACTCGACCGGCTCGACCACGACCAGATGGGCGAGCTGGTGACCGAGGCGTGGCGGATGGTCGTGCCGAAGTTCCTGGCGCGCCAGCGGCTGGGCGCCTGACGCCGCGCGCCCGCGCGTCACTCGCTGGTGCTCGGCCCCAGCAGCCGGATCTCCTCGATGTCCAGCGCGGCCTGCACCTCCCGCTGTACGGCGTCGTCGATCTCGTTGTTGTCGCGCAGCCGGTTGACCTCGCGGCGCTTGCGGTCGAGCACGTTGAGCCGCAGTTGGCGGTCCAGTTCCCGGGCCTGGGCGGCCTCGTCGCCCGTCTCGGCGGCGAGCGTCTCCTCCAGGTGCCGTTGGTAGTCGGCGCGGAGCCGGTGGACCGCGTCCTCGCCGATACCGAGCCCGGCGGCGACCTCGGGGAGCGCGGCCAGGCCCGCCCTGGTGGCCGCCGTCCGGGCCCGCCGGACCTCGTCCTCCCGCTCCACGTCACCCTTGAGCTGCGCCCAGTTGACCACCGCGGGCAGCGTGGTGCCCTCGATCACCATCGTCAGCACGATGACCATCGCGGTGCAGAAGATGATCAGGTCACGCTCGGCGATCGGGTCGCCCGCCTTCGTCGTCACCGGCACCGCGAGCGCCGCTGCGAGGGACACCGCCCCACGGAAGCCGGCCCATCCGGCCGCGGTGCGCACCCGGTAGCCGGTCGGGCCCCCGACCTGCGACCGCCGCCGGGCGATGACCTCCAGGCCGTAGCCGGAGACCTGCACCAGGATCATCCGGGTCACCATCACCACCGCGGTCGCCACCGCCCCGATGGTCAGCGCCTGCACCGTCGAGGTGCTGGTGATGCTCTTTGCCGCTCGGGGGATCTGCATGCCGAGGAGGACGAACAACGAACCGTTGATCAGGAAGGTGGAGAGATCCCAGAAGGCGTACGCCAGCACCCGGGACCGCGCCCGGATCACCCGTGGCCCGAAGTAGGACAGGACGAGGCCGGCGACCACCACCGCCAGCACCCCGCTGGCGTGGACGAGCTCCGCCAGCAGGAATGCGAAGAACGGGGTCAGCACGCTCAGCGCGCCCTCGCGCAGCGGGTCGTCGAGGCGACGACGGATCGCGATCACGACCCCGCCGGCCAGCAGGCCGGCGGCGACCCGCCCGCCGCCGAGCCGGCGAACTGGCCGAGCAGGACCGGCGCGGCCGGCCAGGCGCCCCCGGCGATCAGGCCGACCGTGACGGAGAAGAGCACCAGTGCGGTGCCGTCGTTGATCAGGCTCTCCGCGCGCAGCGTGGTCAGCAGCCGGCGGGGCATCCGCTTGGCGAGGCCGGCGACCGCCGCGGCGTCGGTCGGCGCGAGGACCGCGCCCAGCACCCAGGCCGCGGCCGGTTCGACGCCGAACTGCTGCACGGTCAGGGAGACCACGATCATCGTGACCGCCACCAGCACCACGGCGAGCAACGTGATCGCCGGCAGGTTGGCCCGGATCTCGCGGAGGCTGATCACCAGGCTCTCCCGGTAGAGGATCGCCGGCAGGAAGAGCAGCAGCACCACCTCCGGCTCCAGCACCACGTGCGACAGCGGCGGGAGCAGCGCGAGCAGCGCACCGAAGGTGATCAGCAGGACCGGCGGGGCCACGCTGTACCGGCCGCCGAGGGTGTGCCGACCAGCACGGTGGTGCCCAGGACCACCGATCAGCACCAGCGCGCGTCACCGCGCCCCACTCCCGCGGCCGGCGGTCGGC
>NZ_JAEVHN010000193.1:0-10346 GCF_016803375.1 Micromonospora sp. 4G55 | reverse complement strand
CGCGCAGCCGCTGCGGCAGGTGCTCGGCTGGTCGGGGCGGCGGACCGCCCGGGCGCAGACGACGGCCGTGCTCGACGCCGGCGGCAGCGTGGTCGACCTGGGCACCGAGACCGGGCCGGTGTTCCGCGCCGACGCCGGGACCTTCTGCCCGGACGGCTTCCACCCCTCCGCGGACGGCTACCGGGTCTGGGCGCACGCCCTGCTGCCGGCGTGGCCGCCGCGGCCACCAGCGCCTCTCGCCACTGAGCGGGCGGCGGACGGGCGGGCGGCAGCCCGCCGCAGGGTGACATTTCCCGTCGCCCCGGCAGCTTCCGCGCCAAGTTACCGGCGAGTTAACGTTGCCTCATGCCGATTGAGTCGTCCCGCGACGCCGTCATCGTCGCCACCGCCCGCTCCCCCATCGGTCGCGCGTTCAAGGGCTCGCTGCGCGAGGTCCGCCCCGACGACCTCGCCGCGACCATCGTCCAGGCCGCGCTGGACAAGGTCCCCGGGCTCGACCCGACCGAGGTCGAGGACCTCTACCTCGGGTGTGGCCTGCCCGGCGGCGAGCAGGGCTTCAACATGGCCCGGGTGGTCGCCACGCTGCTGGGCCTGGACGGCCTGCCCGGCGCCACCCTCACCCGCTACTGCGCCTCTTCGCTGCAGACCACCCGGATGGCGATGCACGCCATCCGCGCCGGCGAGGGCGACGTCTTCATCTCCGCCGGCGTGGAGACGGTCTCCCGGTACGCCCGGGGCAACTCCGACACCCTGCCGCCGGAGGCACAGGCGCTGGTCGGCGGCGGCTGGGAGAACCCGCGCTTCGCCGAGGCGCAGGAGCGCTCCAAGGCCCGCGCGGCCGGTGGCGCGCAGGTGTGGACCGACCCGCGCGAGGCCGGCCAGCTCCCCGACATCTACCTGACGATGGGGCAGACCGCCGAGAACCTCGCCCAGGTGTACGACGTCACCCGCGAGGACATGGACGCCTTCGGCGTACGCAGCCAGAACCTCGCCGAGAAGGCGATCGCCGACGGCTTCTGGGCCCGCGAGATCACCCCGGTCACCACGCCGGACGGCACCGTGGTCAGCACCGACGACGGCCCGCGCGCCGGGGTCACCCTGGAGGCCGTCGCCGGCCTGAAGCCGGTCTTCCGCCCCGACGGCCGGATCACCGCCGGCAACTGCTGCCCGCTCAACGACGGCGCCGCCGCGGTCGTCGTGATGAGCGCCCAGCGGGCGAAGGACCTCGGGCTCACCCCGCTGGCCCGGATCGTCTCCACCGGCGTGACCGCCCTGTCGCCGGAGATCATGGGTCTCGGCCCGGTCGAGGCGTCCCGGCAGGCCCTCAAGCGGGCCGGCATGACCGTCGACGACGTCGACCTGGTCGAGATCAACGAGGCGTTCGCCGCGCAGGTGATCCCCTCCTACCGGCAGCTCGGCATCCCGGAGGAGAAGGTCAACGTGATGGGCGGCGCGATCGCCGTCGGCCACCCGTTCGGCATGACCGGCGCCCGGATCACCGGCACGCTGCTCAACTCCCTGGAGTGGCACGACAAGACCATCGGCCTGGAGACCATGTGCGTCGGTGGCGGCCAGGGCATGGCGATGGTGCTGGAGCGGCTCAGCTAGACCCCGGTTCGCCGGTCGTCCGCCCGGGTATCGGATCCGCATGGCGACGGTGGTGGAGCGGGAACGCAAGTACTCCGCCGACGAGGGCTTCCGGCTGCCGGACCTGACGGGGTGCGGTGGCGTCGCGACGATGTCGGACGCCACCGCCTTCGACCTGGACGCGGTCTACGTGGACACCCCGGACCTGCGGCTGGCGCGCAGCGGCTTCGCGTTGCGCCGGCGGACGGGCGGTCACGACGCCGGCTGGCACCTGAAGGTCGGCGCGGCCGGGGGCGCCCGGCCCGAGTACCAGTTCCCGGCCGGCGCGGACGACCTCGACCCGCCGGCGGAGCTGGTCGGGCTGTTCCGGGGCCGCCTCCCGCGGGCAGGCGGTCGAACCGGCGGCCCGGATCACCACCCACCGGGTGGAACGACGGCTGCTGGACGCGGCGGGCCGGGTGCTGGCCGAGGTCGCCGAGGACACCGTCGACGGGCGGGACCTGGTCACCGGCGAGCGGCAGGCGTGGCGGGAGATCGAGGTCGAGCTGGTCGACGGCGACGACCGGCTGCTCGACGCGGTGCAGTCGCGGCTGCGCGAGGCGGGCGCCCGCCCGGTCCCCGTCTCCAAGTCCCACCGGGCCCTCGCCGGCCGGCTCGCCGCCGTCACCGACGCGGCCCCGACGGACCCGGTCGCCCACTACGCCCTCACCCAGCGCGACGTACTGATCGCGAACCATCCCGGGGCCCGGCACGGTGACGAGGACGCCGTGCACGACATGCGGGTCGCCGTCCGCCGGCTGCGGGCCACGCTGCGCACCTTCCGCGGCCGCTGGGACCGGGAGCGCAGCGAGGCCCTGCGCGCCGAGCTCCGCTGGCTGGGCGGCCGGCTCGGGTCGGTCCGCGACGCACAGGTGCTGGCCGCCCGGCTCACCGACGCCGTCCGTGCCGAGCCCGCCGACCTGGTTCTCGGCCCGGTCGCGGCGCGGATCTCGGAGCGGTTCGTCGCCGACCTCGCCACCGCCCTCGACGAGCTGGTCCGGACGCTGGACTCCGACCGCTACCCGGAGCTGCTGGCCGGACTCGACCGGCTGCTGGAGGCACCACCCGCCCGTGCCGTCGACGCGCGGTGGATCGCCCGCCGGGTCCGCCGGGCGGTCACCCGGGCCGACGACCGGCTGGACCGGGCCCTCGACGGGCAACGGGCGCAGGAGGGGGACGTCGCGTTGCACGAGGCGCGCAAGGCGTACAAGGCCGCCCGGTACGCCGTCGAGGTCCGCGAGCCGGACGCGGGGCAGCGCGCCGCCGCCCTGGTGGAACGGCTCAAGGACCTCCAGGACCTGCTCGGCACGCAGCACGACTCGGTGGTCACCCGGGAGGTGCTGCGACGCCAGGCGCTGCGCGCGTACGCCGACGGGGAGAACACCTTCACCTACGGGCTGCTGCACGCCCGGCAGGCCACGGCCGCCGATCGGGACCTGCGGGCGATCCCCGCCGCCTGGGACCGGGCCCGCCGGCGGAAGGTACGACGCTGGTTGAAGAGCTGAGGCGTCAGAGCGCCGAGCGGGTCGCCGCCACCTCGGCGGCGGCCCGGGCCAGCGTCGCGTCCGGCGCCCCGGCCGCGACCAGGTCGGCCGCCACCACCCGGAGCTGGTCGACCAGCGCCAGGTCGTTGTCCAACCGGGGTACGTTCCGACGCGGCTCACCCTCGACGTCCGCGCCGAGGTTGGCCAGCTCCTGCACCAGCCGGTGCACCAGGTCGGCGCGGGACACGTTGCCGCCCTCGGCGATCGCCGCCCACCGTGGCTGCTGCCAGTGCCCCACCTGACGGACCAGCAGCCCCACCGCCCGGTCCAACTCCGCTGCGCTCATCGCCGCCGAGTCTACGGCCGCCCCGCCCCGCGCCCGCTCAGCGGCGCAGGTAGCTCAGCAGCCGCAGGATCTGCCAGTAGAGGAAGATCAGCCCGACCAGCAGCCCGAACGCGCAGAGCCAGGCGTACCGGCGGGGCAGGCCGGTGCGCACCGACCGCTCCACCTGGTCGAAGTCGAGGATGAAGCTGAGCGCCCCGGCGATGATCGCCACCGCCGAGAAGGCGTACGGCAGCCAGCCGACCTGGCCGGAGATGCTGTAGATCTCCACGCCCTGCCGGCCGGTGAACAGCCGGAAGACCAGGTTGACCAGGCTGACCGCGAGCAGCCCGATCAGCGTGCCGATCACCAGGCGGGCCAGCCGCGGTGTGGCCCGGACCAGCCGGGCCCGGTAGAGCGCCGCCATCCCGAGGAACACCCCGAAGGTGCCCACCACCGCCTGCGCGACGATGCCCGGGTAGACCAGCTCGAACGCCCGGCTGGCCACCCCGAGCAGCACCCCTTGGAGCAGGGCGTACCCGATGATCGGGGCGGGGTGGGTGATGCCGCGCAGCGAGATCACCAGGACCAGCGCGATGCCGGCCAGGGCGGTGCCGGCCAGCGCCGCCGAAACCCACACCGCCTGCGGCACGACCACCCAGGCCACCGCCGCGGTGACCCCGGTGAGCAGCAGCAGTCCGACGGTACGGACCACCACGTCGTCGACGGTCACCGCCTCCGCGCCGCCCGCACCGGGCAGCCGGTGCTCCCGGCTGCTGTCGTCCAGCCGGTCCAGGACCGGGTTGGCGCTGCGCACCCGCCACCTCCTCGCCAGCCGTACCCCTGGTGTCACTCTCCCCCGGACGGCCCGGCGGCGGCGGGGAAACGGCCGGGCCGGGACGCGGCGGCGATCGGCTGCGCAGACGACGCGCCCCGCCGCCGCGGGTCGCGGTGGCGGGCGCCGAGGGGCTGCGACAGTCAGTCGTCGCCCTGGAAGTAGCTGATCAGCCGGAGCAGCTCCAGGTAGAGCCAGACCAGGCTGACCACGATGCCGAACGCGGCCGTCCAGGAGTAGCGCTGCGGCAGCCCCATCCGGACGCCGTCCTCGACCTCCTTGAAGCTGAGCACGAAGCTCAGCGACGCGACCACGATGCAGACCAGGCTGAAGCCGATGGCCAGCGGGCTGCCGTCGCGCAGGCCGGTGTTGACGTCGAAGACGACCGCCAGCACGAAGTTGATCAGCATGACGGCGAAGAGGCCGGCCATCACGGCGATCATGCCCTTGACGAACTTCGGGGTCGCCCGGATGACCTTCGCCTTGTAGAGCATGGCCATCACGAAGAAGACACCGAAGGTGGCCACCACCGCCTGGAGCACGATGCCCTCGTAGGCGGTCTCGTACGCCTTGCTGACCAGACCGACGAAGGCACCCTCGACCACCGCGTACGCGACGACCAGCGCCGGGTTCGCGATCCGGGAGAAGGAGATGATCAGGCCGAGGACCACGCCGACGATCGCGGCGCCGATCCAGGCCGTGTAGAGCAGGCTGTCCGGCACCAGCACCCAGGCGGCCGCGGCGGAGACGCCGAGGATGCCCAGGAGCGCGACGGTCTTGACGACCACGTCGTCGATGGTCATGGTGCCGGCGGCCGGGGCCACCGGGTAGCCGGGCTGGCCCGGGTGCTGCTGGGGAATGCCGGGCTGGCCGTAGCCGTACTGCCCGGGCGGGGCGTACCCGGCGGAACGCTCCCGCTCGGCCGCCTGGCCGAGCCGGGCCAGCACCGGGTTCGAGGTCTTCACTTCTCAGGCCTCCCTCAGGGGGTCATCGCACGCACGACGTGCCCTACAAGGGTAAACGGAGACGGCGACCCGCGCGCCCGTGAGTCGGCTGAGGGAAAGCTGAGAGTGTGCCCGGGGCGGGGGTCGAACCCGCACGCCTTTCGGCAGCCGCTTTTAAGGCGGCCGTGTCTGCCGTTCCACCACCCGGGCGGGTGCACCGGCGCGCCGACACGCGCGGTGCAGTGTCACCGTAACCGTTCACCGGCGACCCGGCGTACCCCGTCACAGGTGCCGCACTAGGGTCGAGCCCGTGACCAGCGCAGCCCGTACGGCGTCCGACGCCGACCCCGACCTGGCTGTCGGCCTCGCCGAGCCGGCCGCGCCCGGATCCCGCGCCACCCGCTGGCGGGCGTCCGTCGCCCGGCACCGCACCGACCTGCTCGTCGGCCTCGCGTTCGTGCTGCTCGCCGGCTGGCTCACCCAGGGCCTCTGGCCCGACCCGACCGGCCGGGTGCTGGCGCTCAACCCGGAGGACCAGACCCTCTACGAGTGGTTCCTGGCGGTCGACTCGCGGGCCGTGCTCGGCGACTTCGGCCTGCTCACCGACCGGCTCAACAGCCCGGACGGGGTGAACCTGATGACCAACACCACGGTCATCGCGCTCGGCGTGCTCCTCGCCCCGGTCACCCTGCTCTTCGGCGCGCCGGTCACCTTCGCCCTGCTGGCCGGGGTGAACCTCGCCGGCACCGCCGTGGCCTGGTACCTGCTCTTCACCCGTACGCTGCGCGCCCACCGGCTCGCCGCGGCGCTCGGCGCCGGGCTGTGCGGCTTCGGGCCGGGCATGGTGTCCCAGTCCAACAGCCACCTGCACATGACCGCCCAGTGGCTGGTGCCGGTGATCGTCTGGCTGGTCGTGCGGATGTTCCGCGCGGCCGACCCCGGACCGGCGTCGCTGGACGGGCCGGACCGCCGGCGGCTGGTCACCTCGGCGCTGGGCCTGGCCGCCGCGGTGACCGCGCAGGTCTTCATCGGCGAGGAGGTGCTCTTCCTCACCGCGGCCACCCTGCTGGTGATGACGGTGGCGTACGCGATGACCGACCGCGAGCTGCTGCGCCGGGCGCTGCCCGGCTTCGCCGGCGGCCTGATGCTCGCCGCCGGGCTGGCCCTGCTCGTCCTCGGCTACCCGCTGTGGTTCCAGTTCGCCGGGCCGCAGGGCGTGGCCGACGGCATGTTCAGCCCGCACTACTTCTCCGCCGACCTGCGCAGCTGGTGGACCATCTCCCCGCTGTCGGTGGTCGGCAGCGACACGTCGGCCCGGCTGACCACCGGCCCGGCCGAATACAACACCTTCCTCGGCCTGCCGCTGCTGCTGGTCACCGCCGGCTGCGCGCTCTGGCTGGGGCGCCGGCCGCTGGTGGTCGCGTGCGTCGCCGGCGCGCTGTCGATGGGCGCGCTGTCGCTCGGTCCCGAGGTGGTCAACGACGGCACCCGCACCGCGGTGCCCGGGCCGTACGGGCTGCTCGCGGGCCTGCCGGTGATCGACGGCGCGCTGCCGATGCGGTTCGGGCTGACCCTGCTGCCGCTGGCCGCGACGCTGCTGGTGCTCGCGGTGGACCGCGCGCTGCGGAAGCCCGGTCGGGGCCGACGGCTGGTCCCCGCCGCGGTGGGGGCGGCCCTGCTCAGCGTCTTCCCCGCTCCCCTGCCGACGACCGACGCCGCCGCTGCCCGAGTTCATCACCGGCGGCCACTGGCGCGAGTGCGTACGCCCCGGCGGGGTGCTGGTGCCGGTGCCGGCCGCCACCCCGAAGGATCCCTGGCCGATGCGGCTGGGCGGCGGCGGCCGACGGGGCGTTCGGCATCCCGGAGGGCTTCTTCATCGGCCCGTACGGCCGGGACGGGACCGCGGCGATGGGCACCTACAAGCAGCCCACCTCGGCGCTGCTGGCCGATGTGGCCCGGCGGGGCGACGAGCCGGTGATCGGCGACGAGCAGCGCCGGCAGGCCCGGGCGGACGCCGACTTCTGGGGCGCGGACTGCGTGGCGGTCACCGACGACGCTCCGCACGCCGAGAGCCTGCGCCGCACCCTGGTGCAGCTCTACGGCCCGGGCACCCGGATCGCCGACGCCTGGACCTGGCGGGTCTGACCCGGCCCCCGACACGACGAAGGCCCCCTCCCGTGCCGGGAGAGGGCCTTCGTGGCGAACGGGATCAGACCGGGCGGCCGGCGCCGGCACCCACCGGCTGGGACGCCTCGGCGAACTCCTCGCGCGGGTCGTGCAGCTGGCCGAGGGCGACCACCTCACGCTTGAGGAAGAACGCCAGCGACCAGTCGACCACGACCCGGACCTTGCGGTTGAACGACGGGATCCGGCTCATGTGGTACGTCCGGTGCATGAACCAGGCCGGCCAGCCGGTCATCTTCACGCCGTACACCTGGGCGACGCCCTTGTGCAGGCCGAGGCTGGCCACGCTGCCCGCGTGCTTGTGCTTGTAGTTGACCGGCTCGCGACCGCGGATCACGTTCGCGATGTTGTCGGCCATCCGGGCCGCCTGACGCACCGCGTGCTGGGCGCTCGGCGAGCAGTAGTTGCCCGGCTCCTTGGTCAGGTCCGGCACGGCGGCGCAGTCGCCGGCGCTCCAGGCGCCCTCGACGACCCGGTCGCCGTCGACGATCTGCAGCGTCGGCAGGCAGGTGACCCGGCGGCGCTCGTCACGCGGGAAGTCGGTCGCGTCGAGCATCGGCGACGGCTTCACGCCGGCCGTCCACACGATGGTGTCGGAGCGGAAGGTGTCGCCGTCGGAGAGCTTGACCACGCCGCCGACGCAGGACTCCAGCCGGGTGTCCAGGCGGATGTCCATGTTGCGCTTGAGCAGCTGCTGGACGGTGTAGGCGCCCATGTCCCGGTCGACCTCGGGCAGCACCCGCTGGGTCGCCTCGACCAGCACCCAGCGCATGTCCTCGGGCTTGAGCTCCGGGTAGTACCGCAGCGCGTCGCGGGCCATGTCCTCCATCTCGGCGAGCGCCTCGATGCCGGCGTAACCACCACCGACGAAGGTGAAGGTCAGCGCCGAGCGGCGGACCGCCGGGTCCGGCGTGGCGGCCGCCACGTCGAGCCGGTCCAGCACGTGGTTGCGCAGGTAGATGGCCTCGCCGATGGTCTTGAACCCGATGCCGTGCTCGTGCAGGCCCGGGATCGGCAGCGTCCGGGAGACCGAGCCGGGGGCCAGCACGACGTGGTCGTACTGGATCTCCCGGGTGGGGCCGCTGATCGGCTGCACCACCGCGGTCTTCCGGTCGTGGTCGATCCGCGTCACCGCACCCGCCACGACCTTGCACCGGCGCAACTCCCGCCGCAGCGGCACCACGGAGTGCCGGGGCGAGATGTTGCCGGCCGCCGCCTCGGGGAGGAACGGCTGGTAGGTCATGTGCGGCTGCGGGTCGACGACGACGACCTCGGCCTCACGGGAGCTCAGCTTCTTGGACAGGCGCAGAGCGGCGTACAGGCCGACGTGCCCGGCACCCACGACAAGGATCCGCTTCGGATTCACGTCATCTATCTTTCCCCGGGGGGCTCGGGTAATCCCGTTCGAGACCCCCTTCTGTGACGGAGCACAACCCCTGTGACCTGCGCAACGTCCCGGAGCCGTCCCGCTATCCGCGACGCAGCAGCCAGCCCAGCAGCCCGCTCAACCCCACCGCCACCAGCAGTCCGGCCACCGTCGCCGCCTGAAACCCGGCACCCCCGCCGATCTCGCCCAGCCAGGCCAGGATCACCCCGATCACGGCCGTGGCGAGGATCACCACCCCGGCCCGGCTCAGCCAGCGCAGCACCAGATCCGGGTCGACCACGGCGTCGTAGGGCAGCACCGCGGCGAGCGCGCAGAGGGTGTGCGCCAGGTAGAGGGCGGCGGCCACGGCGAGCAGCCGCCACAGCGCGATCGGCCGGTCGTACCCGGCGGAGGCGAGCAACCAGCCGCCCACGGTGACCAGGGCGGCGAAGGTCGGCCACCCCCGGCGCGGGGCCACCCCCGGCAGCACCGCGACCACCGTGAGGGCGAGCAGCGCTCGCGCGGAGAACATCTCGACCGGGTACGCCAGCAGCAGCCCGACCAGCACGGTGAGGAAGATGCCGGCGCGCACCAGCAGCGGCGCCAGGCTCACCCGGTTGACTGCGGCGCGCAGCGCCCGCACCCGCTCGGTGACCGCGTTCATCTGCGCCAGCTTTCGTTCGCGACTGCGGGACTCCGCTGCGCTGCGTTCCTCGCGCTCACCGGTGCCCGCCTTCGTTCGCGACTGCGGGACTCCGCTGCGCTGCGTTCCTCGCGCTCACCGGGCCCCCACCCGCGGGGCGGTGCCAGCCGGGCCACGTCGCGCAGCACCTGGTCCAGGCTGCCCGCGCCGGCCCAGCGCACCACCGGCACGCCGTGCTCGCGCAGCTGGGCGATCATCGTGTCCCGGTCCAGCCGCCACAGCCGGAACGCCACCGGCGCCCAGCCCCGCTCGCCGGGCGGGGCGAGGTCGGTGGGCAGCGTGTCCACCGCGACCACGAACCGGCCGCCCCGCGCCAGCCGGGCCAGCATCTGCGCGGACCGCTCGTCCAGCAGCGGGGTGAGCACCACCACCAGCGCGTCGGCGGAGAGCACCTGCGGCCCGAAGACCTGGTCGTACGGCTCGTGCGGGGAGGCCTCGGCGCGCACGTCGAGCAGCCACTCCAGCACCGTCAGGTACTGCCGGCGGCCGGTGGCCGGGCGCAGCCGGCGGGCCGCCGGCCCGTACTCCAGCATCGCCACCCGGTCACCCCGGTGCAGGTAGTGCTCGGCGATCGCGGCGGCGGCCCGGACGGTGGTGTCCAACACGGACGCGGCGCCCTTCACCCCGCCGGAGCGGCCCGCCTCGGCGAGCACGTCGAGCAGGACCACCACCTCGGCGTCCCGGTCCGACAGGGTGGCCGCCACGTGCAGCTGGCGGGCCCGCAGGGACACCCGCCAGTCGATGCGGCGCAGCCGGTCGCCGGGCCCGAAGACCCGGACGCCGGCCAGCTCGCCGCCCTCGCCGGGGCGGCGCGAGTGGTGGGCGCCGACCAGCCCGGCGGCCCGGGGCATCGCCTCCACCGCCTCGAACTGCTCGGTCTCC
>NZ_JAEVHN010000192.1:0-10366 GCF_016803375.1 Micromonospora sp. 4G55 | reverse complement strand
GCTCGTCAGCGGCGAATTCGGACCAGGAAGCCATACGGACATCCTATCGAACATGTGTACGAACGCGTAGTCCGACACGCAGGTCACCCGGTCCGCTCGATATGGTGTGCCGATGCTGCTCTCCGACCGCGACCTGGTCTCCGAGATCAAGGCGGGCACGCTCGCGCTGGAGCCCTTCGAGCCCACACTGGTGCAGCCGTCCAGCATCGACGTGCGGCTCGACAAGCTGTTCCGGGTCTTCAACAACCACCTGTACACGCACATCGACCCGGCGATCCAGCAGGACGAGCTCACCTCGATGGTCGAGGTGCCCGAGGGTGAGCCGTTCGTGCTGCACCCCGGCGAGTTCGTGCTCGCCTCCACGCTGGAGGTCATCTCGCTGGGCGACCAGCTCGCCGGGCGCCTGGAGGGCAAATCCAGCCTGGGCCGGCTCGGCCTGCTCACCCACTCGACCGCCGGCTTCATCGACCCGGGCTTCTCCGGTCACGTGACGCTGGAGCTGTCGAACGTGGCGAACCTGCCGATCACGCTCTGGCCCGGGATGAAGATCGGCCAGCTCTGCATCTTCCGGCTCTCGTCCCCGGCCGAGCACCCGTACGGCTCCGCCGTCTACGGGTCGCGCTACCAGGGCCAGCGCGGGCCGACCCCGAGCCGCTCCTGGCAGCACTGGCGCACCTGGCCCACCCGCTGACGCCGGGCCGGGCCCCCGGCACCCCGGGAGCCCGGCGCGCGCTCAGCCCGGCCGGCCGTAGCTGTTGACCGGCCCGTCGTCGACCCGCTTCATCTTGATCGGCACCCCGGCCTGGGAGGCGTGCACCACCCAGCCGCCGCCGACGTACATGCCGACGTGGTGCAGGTCGGCGTAGTAGAAGACCAGATCGCCGGCGCGCAGGTCGGCCCGGCTGACCCGGGCGGTCACCTGCCGCTGCTGGCGGGCGTTGTGCGGCAGCGAGACACCGGCCTTCGCCCACGCCGCGAGCATCAGTCCGGAGCAGTCGTACGAGTTGGGGCCCTCGGCGCCCCAGACGTACGGCTTGCCGATCTGCGCGCAGGCGAACTTGACCGCCGTGCCGGCCGGGCCGCCGGGGTAGCCGGCCGGGCACGGGGCCGGGCGCAGGGCGCCTCCGCCACCCTTGCCGTACACCTTGAGTCGCAGTTTCTGCAGCCGGTCGATCTCGGCGTTGATCTGCTTCTTCTTCGCGGCGAGCTGGGCCTCGGTGCGGGTCAGCTGGGCGACCATCTCGTCCAGCGGCGCCTTCTCCGCGGCCAGCTTGTCCCGCAGCTCCTTGACGGCCCGCACGTCGCGCTGCTGGCGCTGGGCGAACCGGTCGAGCAGTTCGAGCTGGTCGACCAGTTCGGCGGGGGAGCTGCTGCCGAGCAGGGCGTTGACGGCGGAGAGGTTCTCCCCCTTGTACGCCTCGGCGGCGAGCCCGGTGACCTGGTTCATCGCGAGGTCGACCTGGAGTTGCAGCGGCTCGATGCGCTTGGTCAGCGCGTCGGCCTGCCGGCGCTTGGCGGCCAGGTCCTGACGGGTGGCGTTGTGCTGCTCGATGATCGGTTCGAGCCTGTTCCAGTCCTGGTCGATCTGCCGCTCGATCTCGGCGACCGAGGGGTCGGCGTGGGCCGCCGTGGCAACGCCGGTCAGTACGACGGCGGCACCGGCGAGGGCGGCGAGGACGGTGGTGAAGCGGGACCAGCGTGGGCGCGGCGCAGCCGTCAGTCGGGCGACCTGGGTCGACCGGTACGACGGTGGCCGCGGGGCATGGTGTGCCACCGGGCTCCGGGCTCCTTCTTCCGCGACCGCCTACCGGGTTAGCTGACGGGTTCGGGCGGGAAGGGAGCGCCCTACCGCAGTGGCTGCGGATTCACCCCGGCTTACCTGGGTCCCCGGCTCGCCTGGCGGCGATTCGGCGGTGCCGGCCACTGCCGCCCGGGTTGGACGGACCTGTCGCGGCCGACGAAGGACCAGAGTAGAGACGACTGTTATCGATCCGCAACCCGCCATGCCGTGCGGGGTCCCGGATACGCGAAACCCCCGGTCGGTCGACCGGGGGTTCGCGGCGGGCTCGGGTCAGTTCGGTCGTCGGAAGCCGGCGACCGGCATGTAGTCGATGCTGGTGACCTGGACCGGCTTGCCGGTCCGTGGCGCGTGGACCATCAGCCCGCTGCCCAGATAGAGACCCACGTGGTGCAGGTCGCTGAAGAAGAAGACCAGGTCACCGGGGCGCGCCTCGGAGCGCGGGATGGACCTGCCCTCGTTCCACTGGGCGCCGGTGTGGTGGGTCAGGTAGATGCCGGCGGCCTTGTAGGCGTACTGGGTGAGGCCGGAGCAGTCGAACGAGTCCGGCCCGTCGGCACCCCAGACGTACGGGTCACCGACCTGCTGACAGGCCACCCGGATGGCGGTCTGCGCGGCGGAACTCACCACGCCCTTGACGGTCGGGCAGCCAGCCACCTTGACGACGGTCTTCGGCATCGAGGCCTGGAGCCGCTTGATCTCGGAGTTGATCTGCGCCTTCTTGGCGGCCAGCTCCTTCTCCTGCTTGACCTCCGCGGCGATCAGCCCGTCGAGCTTCTGCTTCTCGCCGTCGTACTTCTGCCGGGCCTTGATGACGACCTGCAGCTCCTTGCGCTCCTGCGCGGCGAGGCGGTCGAGGATGGTCAGCTGCTCGGTCAGGGTGCCCGGCTTGGCGCTGACCAGCAGCGCGCCGATGTCCTGCGAGGGGCCCGTCATGTAGTACCGGGAGGCGAGGTCGCCCACCCGGTTCATGGCCAGCTCGGTCTGCAGGGCCAGCGGCTGGATCTTCTTCTCCAGCTCCGCCGACTTCTTGCGGTTGACCTTGAGCTGCGCGCGGACCTGGTTGTACTGCTCGATGGTCGGCTCGAGCTGTTCCCACTGCTTGTCGATCGCCGCCTCGATCTCCTCCGGCGTGGGCGCGGCATGCGCCGGCACGGCGAACATCCCGGCGCCGACGACCACCGCCGCGACCAGTGTGAGCAGGCGGCGGGCGACCCGGCGCAGGCCGGCGGGCTGAGTGGGCGGACGACCCTGGGCGTGACGATGAGGGGGCATGGTTGCCACCGGCACCGACTCCTTAGCGACCGACCGCCGGGCGCCTCACTGAGGGGAAGACGGAGGCAGACGACCCACAGCGGTCGGTGCCCCACATTAGGGAAGGCTCCGTACGAATTCAAGGTGGGTCATTACGGCATCACGCCTGCGCAACCACTTGCACACAAAGGGTGTTCGCTCATTTTCCAACGACGGCAGTCAATACGTCGTCCAATGTCACCACGCCGAGGGGCCGGCGACCGTCGCTCACCAGCACCATGTGCCGCCGCTCGCGCCGCATCGCCAGCAGCAGGTCGGCCAGCGTACGGTCCGGTGGCACCACCGCCAGCGGCCGGTAGACGTCGGCGGGCACCGGGGCCCGGCGGGACGCCCCGGCGTACCCGAGGACGTCCTTGACGTGCACGAAGCCGAGCACCCGGCGGGTCGACCGCTGCACCACCGGGAAGCGGGACCGGCCGGTCCGGGTGGCCAGCACCTCCAGCGACGCCGGTGAGACGTCCTCGGCCACCGTGGTCACCGTCGACCAGGGTTGCAGGGCGTCCGCGGCGGTCCGCCGGTGCAGGGCCAGCGCCCCGGTGATGCGGGCGTGCTCCTCCGCGTCCAGCAGACCCTCGGTGCGCGCCTGCGACACCAGCCCGGCGAGTTCCTCCGCGGTGAACACCGTCTTCACCGCCTCGGTCGCCTCCACCCGCCACAGCCACAGCACCTGGCGGGCCGCCCACTTCATCGCCACCAGCAGCGGCTTGGTGGCCACGCAGAACGCCAGCATGGCCGGCCCGAGCCAGAGCGCGGACGGCTCCGGCCCGGCCAGGGTGATGTTCTTCGGCACCATCTCGCCGACCACGGTGTGCAGGAAGACCACCACCGCGAGGGCGATCAGGAACGACAGCGGGTGGACCGCCGAGGTCGCAGCCTCAGCGCGTGGAACGCCGGTTCCATCAGGTGGGCCAGGGCCGGCTCGGCGATCGCCCCGAGCCCCAGCGAGCAGACGGTGATGCCGAGCTGCGCCCCGGCGATCATCAGCGGGATCTGGTTCATCGCCGACAGCGCCCAGCGGGCCCGCCGGGAGGTCGCCGCGAGCGGTTCCACCACGGTACGGCGGGACGCGATCAGCGCGAACTCACTGCCCACGAAGAACGCGTTGCCGAGCAGCAACGCCAGGGCGACCAGCAGCTCAGTCATCGCCGTCCGGCTCCTCCGGGCGCACGACGCGGACCTGCTCGATCCGGTGCCGCTCCACCTCGACCACGGTGAACTCGTACCCGGACTCCTCGACCGTCTCGCCGGGCACCGGGATGTGGCCCAGCCGCGCCATCAGGAACCCGGCCAGCGTCTCGTACGGGCCCTCGGGCAGCCGGAAGCCGGTCTGCTCGGCCAGCTCGTCCTCGCGGAGCACCCCGTCGAGCAGGACGGTCCGTTCGCCGCCCGGCACGGTCAGCTCGGCCGCACCGGCGTCGTCCACCGCGTCCGGGTCGAACTCGTCGGCGATCTCGCCGACCAGCTCCTCGACCAGGTCCTCGATGGTGACCACGCCGTCGGTGCCGCCGTACTCGTCGACCACGATGGCCAGGTCGGCGCCGGCGTCCTTCAGCGCGGCCAGCACGCCGTCGAGGTCCAGGCTCTCCGGCACGTACACCGGTTCGCGGGCCACCGCCGCGACGGTGGTGGAGGCGCGGCGGGCCAACGGCACCCCGAGCGCGTCCGGTACGCCGGCGACCCCGGTGACCAGGTCGAGGGTCTCCTCGTACACCGGGAAGCGGGTCCGTCCGGTCTGCCGGGACGCCTCCAGCAGCTCGGCCACGGTGGCGGTGGCGCGCAGCGCGACCACGTCGACCCGGGGGGTCATCGCCTCGGCGGCGCGCTTGTCGCCGAAGCGGATGGTGCGGCGCAGCAGCATGGCGATGTCCGGCGGCAGCGCGCCGGCCCGGGCCGAGATGGCCGCCAGCAGCCCCAGCTCCTCCGGGGAGCGGGCGCTGGCCAACTCCTCCTGCGGCTCCACGCCGAGCGCCCGGACCAGCCGGTTCGCCGACCCGTTCAGCGCCCGGATCAGCCAGCCGAAGGTCCGGGAGAAGCGGTGCATCGGGCCGGCGGTGGCCAGGGCGGCGGGCATCGGCCGGGCCAGCGCGAGGTTCTTCGGCACCAGCTCGCCGAAGAGCATCGAGAGCAGGGTTGCCAGCGCCAGGGCGAGCAGCGGGCCGAACCGTTCCGCCCCGCCCACCGGCCGCAGCACCGGGGCGAAGAGCCGGGCCAGCGCCGGCTCGGCGAGATACCCGGTGAGCAGCGCGGTGAGGGTGATGCCGAGCTGCGCCCCGGAGAGCTGGAAGGAGAGCTCGCGCAGCGCCCGGCGTACCGTGGCCGCCGCGCCGTCCCCGGCGTCGGCGCGCCGGTCAATCTCCGCCCGATCGACGGTGACCAGGGCGAATTCGGCCGCGACGAAGAACGCGTTGCCGGCGGTCAGCAGGACGAAGCCGACCAGGGGCAACAGCGTGCCGAGCAACAGGCCGTCGATGAGCGAGATTGTTCCACGGCCGCTCGCGGCGCACGAGTTCACCCGAGGTGGCCCTGGTGGCCCGTGATTAACGTGGACGCATGCCGACCCTCACCCTCGCCGAGGAACTGGTCCTGCTCGCCCACGACGACGCCGGCACCAACCGGCTCGGCCGGCCGCGCCTCGACTACGGCCTGGTCGGGGCGGTCCTGCTCGACCTGGCCCTGGCCGGCCGGGTGACGGTGGCCGACGACCGGCTGTCGGTGACCGACCCGACCCCGACGGGCCACCCGGTGCTGGACGACGCCCTCGCCACCCTCGCCGCCGGCGAGAAGCGCCGCAAGCCGAAGGACTGGATGAGCCGGTTGGCCAAGGGCCTGCCAGACCGGGTGCTGGCGGGCCTGGTCGACCGCGGGGTGCTGCGCCGCGAGTCCGACCGGGTGCTGCTGGTCTTTCCGCCTACCCGCCATCCGTCGCCGACCGGCGCGGAGCCGGCGGCCGAGACGGCCGCCCGGCGGCGGATGCTCGACGCGGTGGCCACCGACGGCCCGGTCGACGCCCGGACGGCCGCGCTGATCGGTCTCGCCCGCGCGGTGGGGCTGGACCGCACCCTCTTCCGGGAGGTGCCGAAGGAGCGGCTGACGGCCCGGGTGGCGGAGATCGCCGCCGGGGACTGGGCGTCCGCGGCGACGAAGAAGGCGATCGAGGAAACCCAGGCCGCCGTCCCGGTGGCCACCACGGCCGCGATCGTCACCACCACCGTCTCCTGAGCACGACGATGGCGGTGGCACCTGGTGGGTGCCACCGCCGTCGGGTGTCCGGTGATCCGGGGGTACGCCTCAGCCGGCGACCGGCTCGGTCTCCTTGTCGCCCTGCGTCTGCTCGGGCTTGACCGAGCGGAGCAGCACGCTGGCCACGTCGATGACCTCGACCTGCTCGCCGGCGCCCTTGCCGTTCACCCCGTCGTTGAGCATCGTCGAGCAGAACGGGCAGCCGACGGCGACCGTCCGCGCTCCGGTGGCCATGGCCTCCTCGACCCGGTCCACGTTGATCCGCTTGCCGATCTTCTCCTCCATCCACATCCGGGCGCCGCCGGCGCCGCAGCAGAAGGAGCGCTCGCTGTTGCGCGGCATCTCGGTGAGCTCGCCGGCGATCGCGTCGCCCAGCACCTCACGCGGCGCGGCGAAGACCCGGTTATGCCGGCCCAGGTAGCAGGGGTCGTGGTAGGTGACCCCGCCGTCCACCGGCTGCACCGGGGTCAGCTTGCCGGTCGAGACCAGGTGCGCCAGGAGCTGGGTGTGGTGCACGACCTCGAACTCGCCGCCGAGCTGGCCGTACTCGTTGCCCAGCGTGTTGAAGCAGTGCGGGCAGGTGGCCACGATCTTGCGCTTGGCCTTCTCCCGACCCTCGAACGCCTCGTTCAGGGTCTCGACGTTCTGCTGGGCGAGCATCTGGAAGACGAACTCGTTGCCGATCCGGCGGGCCGGGTCGCCCGAGCAGGTCTCGCCCTCGCCGAGGATGGCGAACGTGACGCCCGCCTCGTTGAGCAGCGTGGCGACCGCGCGGGTGGTCTTCTTGGCCCGGTCCTCGAACGCGCCGGCGCAGCCGACCCAGAACAGGTACTCGAAGTCGTCCACCTCGCCGACCCGCGGCACCTCGAAGTCGAGGCCCTTGGTCCAGTCCTCGCGGGTGTTCTGCGGGGCGCCCCACGGGTTGCCCTTGTTCTCCAGGTTGCGGAGCATGACGCCGGCCTCGGACGGGAAGCTCGACTCGATCAGCACCTGGTAGCGGCGCATGTCGACGATGTGGTCGACGTGCTCGATGTCGACCGGGCACTGCTCGACGCAGGCGCCGCAGGTGGTGCAGGACCAGAGCACGTCGGGGTCGATGACCCCGCCCTCCTCGGCGGTGCCGATCAGCGGCTTGTCGGCCTCGGCCAGGGCCAGCACGTCGACGTGGGCGAGCTGCGCGGCGGTGGCCTTCTCCTCGCCGGTGAGGTCCTTGCCGCCGCCGGCCAGCAGGTACGGCGCCTTGGCGTACGCGTGGTCGCGCAGGCTCAGGATCAGCAGCTTCGGCGACAGCGGCTTGCCGGTGTTCCAGGCCGGGCACTGCGACTGGCAGCGGCCGCACTCGGTGCAGGTGCTGAAGTCCAGCAGGCCCTTCCAGGTGAACTGCTCGACCTGGGCGACGCCGAACTGGTCCTTCTCCGGGTCGGCCTCCTCGAAGTCGAGCGGCTTGCCCTCGCTCATCATCGGCCGCAGGGCCCCGAGGCCGAGCCGGCGGGCTTGGCCGGCTCCCGCTTGAAGAAGATGTTGGGGAACGCCAGGAAGCGGTGCCAGGCGACACCCATGGTCACGTTCAGCGAGATGACGATCAGCCAGGTCATCGAGATGGCGATCTTGATGAGCGCGGCGACGCTGGCGCCGTCCTGCCAGTCGGGCAGCACCGCCCCGACCGCGTGGCTGACCGGGGTGGCCCAGACCGGGTACTCGAAGTGGTCGGTGGCGACCTTGAAGCCCCGGATCACGAACCCGAAGATCAGGACCAGCAGCACGATCCACTCGACGAAGTAGCCCTGCCACATCGTCGAGCCGGTGAACCGGGAGCGACCGCCCGGCCGGGTGGGACGGTTGCGCAGCCGGATCGCCATCAGCACCACGATGCCGACCAGGCCCAGCACGCCGATGACCTCGGTGGCCAGGCCGAAGACCGTCCAGTGCCCGATGATCGGCAGCCCGCCGGTCGGGGTGACCACCTCGAAGTACGCCTCGAGCACCAGCAGCGACAGCACGATGAAGCCGACCATCACGAACCAGTGCGCGGCACCCACCACGCTCCACTTGAGCATGCGGGTGTGGCCGGCGGTCTCCACCAGCATGGTCCTGGTGCGGGCGCCCTTGTCGGTGAACCGCTCCGGGGCGGGTTGCCCGAGCCGGATGACGGCCGTCATCTTCATGACCGCGCGCACCGCAAGCCACACCGCCACGGCGGTGATGGCGGCCGCGAGGATCGTGGTGACGATCTGGACGCTGCCCATCGAGTTGGCCTCCCGGTCTGCTGCCTGTCGAGCGGCTCGGCGACCGGGTGGCCGGTGTCAGGACGTCACCGGCGTCGCGCCGCTACCACCTGATCGACCGGGCCGGTCGATGACCTCGCTCCGCTCGGTCATGCAGTGCAGCCTACGCGCAAGGTTACCCAGCAGTAACGTGAGTCTTCTCGCACCCGGCCACGCCGCCCTGCGCACACCATAGGGTGCCCGGCGCCGGAGCGCCGGGCAGGGTTCCGCGAAGGTGACGTGGTCGTCCGACGGCGGCGCCGGAGGCGCCGCCGTCCTCAGCGCCAGCAGGAAGAGTCAGCGCCAGCGGGAGAGCAGGATCAGCGAGGCGACCATCGCGCCGAAGCCGACGGCCAGGTTCCAGTAGCCCCAGGTGGCGACCGGGTACTCCTGCTCGGAGAGGTAATAGACCACCAGCCAGCCGATGCCACCGACGATCAGCGCGACCGCGGTCGCCGGCAGCCACACCGGGCTAGGCTTGCGCGTCGCCGCCGTGCTCGTCGGACGCACGTCCGTCGGCGGGGTGTACACCTTCTTCTTGCGGACCTGAGACTTGGGCACGACGCTCTCCAGAGGGGGTGACGACCTCGTCCGGCCTGACAACCGGGCGCGGGGGCGACGGTCCATGGCCAATAATGTTCGACAGCTAGCGTAGTCCGGACGGCCCGTCCAAGCCACGAATGGGGTCAGGCCGGTGCGCGGAGTGACCGGAAAGAGGGAAACGCCCCGGCGCACCCGCGCCCGTCGGCGTCGTGGCGGGCACCAACCAGACGAGGCGGAGGGAACGCTCGGTGGAGTACACATCCGGCGCGGCGTCCTGGCAGAAGGCCATGCGGCGCGCGGTCGCCGCGCTCCTGCCACGACGTGGGCGGCAGCGGCGACCGGGCTGGTCGATCGGGGTGCCGCTGATCGCCGCCGCGGCCGGGCTGCTCTTCACCACCACCGCCACCACCGCCGGCGGCACCGCCCTGCGGGAGGACCGGCGGCCCCAGCTGACCCAGTTGATCGAGGACCGGCGCGAGCAGGTGGCGGCCAGCGAGTTGCGGGCCGCCCGGCTGCGCGCCGAGGTCGAGAGCCAGACCGCCGCGCTGGCCGACACCGACGGCCCCGTGAAGGAGCAGCGCGACCGGGCCGGGCGCAGCCTGGAGGCCGCCGGGTTCACCGCGCTGTCCGGGCCGGGCGTGACCGTCGAACTGAACGACGCGCCCCGCCGCAATGACCAGACTCTGCCCAAGGACGCGACCAACGACGACCTGGTCGTTCACCAGGGCGACGTGCAGGCGGTGGTGAACGCGCTCTGGGCCGGCGGCGCGGAGGCCATGTCAATCATGAACGTCCGCGTGCTGTCCACCAGCGCGGTACGCTGCGTGGGTAACACCCTGCTGCTGCACGGCCGGGTGTACTCGCCACCGTTCAAGATCGTAGCAATCGGCGATCCCGCTGCCCTCCAGCAGGCCCTCGCCGGCTCTGAGGGAGTCGGGTTGTTCAAGCAGGCGGTCGAGCACTATCAGCTGGGCTACAAGGAGACCGTCTCCTCCGTGACCGTGCCGGCCTTCGAGGACTCCACCGCGCTGCGATCGGCGACGGTGCCCCGATGAGTCCCGACGGCAGGGACCCGCGCCACCGCGACCGGAGCGACGAGGAGACCGCGGTCATCCCCAAGGTCGAGGGCTCGACCCCGCCGGCCCGCCGCAACAACTGGCCCGACCCGGTGCTGCCGCCGCGCTCGTCCCCGAACCGGCCGCCGACC
>NZ_JAEVHN010000191.1:0-10389 GCF_016803375.1 Micromonospora sp. 4G55 | reverse complement strand
GGCGGCGGGGTGGCCGTCGCGACGCCCGTGGCCGCCCGGCCGGCGGCCGCGCTCAAGGGACGGGTGCTCGCCGGGACGCTGCTCTTCATCGCCGGTTTCACCGTCGTCTTCACCGCCACCGCGATCCTCTTCGCCAGCTTCGGCCGGGTCTTCTTCGACCACGAGCGGACGCTGGAGATCGTCATCGGCGCGCTGGTCGTGCTGCTCGGGCTGAGCTACCTGGGCGTGGTGCCCGGCATGCAGCGCGAGTTCCGCATCCAGCGGCTGCCGCCGCCGGGCTGCTCGGGGCACCGGTCCTCGGCGCGGTCTTCGCGCTGAGCTGGCTGCCCTGCACCGGCCCGACGCTCGGCGCGGTGCTCGGCATGGCCACCGCGGCCGGCAAGACCGACCGGGCCGTGGTGCTGGCCGTGGCCTACTGCCTCGGCCTGGGGATACCGTTCGTCGTCTTCGGGCTGGGCTTCCACCGCCTGCTCGGGGTCTTCCGCGCCGTGCGGCGCAACAGTCGCTGGGTCACCCGCATCGGCGGCGTCCTGCTGATCCTGATCGGCCTGGCCCTGGTCACCGGCGGGTGGCAGAACTTCGTGATCTGGCTGCAGACGACCGTGGGCGTGGGCGAGGTGAGCATCTGATGACGACCGTGGACGACCGGCCGGCCACCCCACCGGCCGAGGCGCCCCGGCGGCGGCCCAACCCGGTGCTGGCCCTGCTGCGCAACTCGTGGCGGCAGCTCACCAGCATGCGTACCGCCCTGGTGCTGCTCTTCCTGCTCGCGGTCGCCGCGATCCCCGGCTCGGTGCTGCCCCAGCGCGGCGTCAACCCGGAGAAGGTGAACGAGTACTTCCGCGCGCACCCGGAGTTGGCCCCGCAACTTGACCGGATCGGCGCCTTCGAGGTCTTCGGCTCGGTCTGGTTCTCCGCGATCTACCTGCTGCTGTTCACCTCGCTGGTCGGCTGCGTCCTGCCCCGGATGCGCGACCACCTGCGCGCGCTGCGCTCCCGGCCGCCGGCCGCGCCGAAGCGGCTGGAGCGGCTGCCGCAGCACGTGGTGCTGCCGGCGCACGCGCCCACCGACCCGGCGGCGATCGCCGCCGTGCTGCGCCGGCGCCGCTGGCGGGTCGAGGTACGCGGCAACGAGGTCTCCGCCGAGAAGGGCTACCTCAAGGAGACCGGCAACCTGCTCTTCCACACCTCGCTGGTCGCCGTGCTGATCGGGGTCGCGCTCGGCTCCTGGTACGGCTGGCACGGCAACAAGCTGCTGGTCGCCGGCGAGGAGAACGCCTTCTGCAACACCCGCCAGCAGTACAGCGAATCCTCCCTCGGCCCGCGGGTGGACAGCGCCGACCTGCCCGGGTTCTGCCTGACCCTGGACGACTTCGACGCCCGGTTCCTCCCCTCCGGCCAGCCGGAGAGCTACCGGGCCTCGGTGACCGTGGACGAGCCGGACGGCACGAAGCGGGCGGCCGCTTTCTCGGTCAACTCGCCGCTGCGGCTCGGCTCCGCCAACGTCTACCTGCTCGGCCACGGGTACGCCCCGATCCTGAAGTACACCGACCGGTACGGGCGCAGCCAGACCAGCACCGTGCCGTTCCTGACCTCCGGGGACGCCAACCTCACGAGTGAGGGCCTGGCCGCCTTCCCGGACGCCAACGTCGATCCGAAGACCGGCAGGCGCGCCGCCGACCAGCAGGTCGCCTTCGACGGGCTCTACCTGCCGACCGCGCCGGACACGGCGCCCTTCGTCGAGTCGAAGTACCCGACCGAGCGGAACCCGGCGGTGGTGCTGCGGGCGTACCGGGGGAACCTCGGGCTGGACGCCGGCATCCCCGGCTCGGTCTACCAGCTCGACCAGCGCCAGGTGACCACCGGCAAGCTCAAGCAGGTCGGCGAGAAGAAGCTGGGCGTCGGCGAGAAGTGGGCCCTGGACGACGGCAGCAGCCTGGAGTTCCTCGGCACCAAGCCGTACATCACGCTGTCGGTGCGGCACGCCCCCGGCCAGACGCTGATGCTCGGCGCCTGTGTGGTGCTGCTGGGCGGGCTGATGGGTTCGCTCTTCGCCCGGCGCCGGCGGGTCTGGTTCCGGGTGACCCCTGCGGACCCCGACAGTGGATCTCCGACGAACGGTAGTAGTTTGGTGGAGGCCGGTGGGCTGCCGCGCACCGAGCATCCAGGGTTCGCCGATGAGTTCGCGCAGCTCGTGGCCGCGGTCAGCGGCGACGAGCGGCCCGACGGGCGGGCGCGAGAGGGAGTCGAGTGATGTCCGCAGTCTCCGACCAGCTGGTGTCGTTCGCGATCCTGGCGTACCTGGTCGCGATGATCAGCCACGCCGTCGAGTACGCGCTGGGCAACGTCCGCGCGGTGTCGGCCGCTCCCGCCCGTGAGCTGGTCGGCGCCGGGGTGGGCGCCACCGGCGGCCCGGTCGACGCCCCCGCCGCGCCGGTGGCGCCGAGACCCGGCGGAGCCGGTCGCGCAGCGGGCCCGGCTGGCCGGGCGGATCGCCACCGGGATCACCGTGCTGGCCGCCGCGCTGCACCTCGGGGCGCTGGTCACCCGGGGCATCGCCGCCGAGCGGATGCCCTGGGGCAACATGTACGAGTTCGTGCTGACGGTCACCTGGATCGGCACGGCGGCCTGGCTGGCGATGCTCGTCAAGCGACCCGCGCTGCGCCGGCTGGGGCTCTTCCTCACCCTGGTGATGGTGCTGCTGCTGGCCTTCGCCGAGCTGAAGCTCTACGTCCAGGTGGTGCCGCTGATGCCGGCGCTGCAGTCGTACTGGTTCATCGTCCACGTGTCGACGATCGTGTTCAGCTCGGGCATCTTCCTGCTGGGCGTGGTGCCGGCGATGGCGTTCCTGATCCGCAACGGGTACGAGCAGGGCAAGCGGAGCTTTCCGTACACGCTGGCCCGGCGGCTGCCCGCGGCGGCCGGCCTGGAGCGGCTGACCTTCGCGCTGCACGCCTTCGCGTTCCCGGTCTTCACCTTCGCGGTGATCGCCGGCGCGATCTGGGCCGAGGCGGCCTGGGGCCGGGCCTGGGGCTGGGACCCGAAGGAGACCTGGGCCTTCATCTCCTGGGTGGTCTACGCCGGCTACCTGCACGCCCGGGCGACCCCGAGCGTGAAGCGCAACGTGGCCACCTGGATCGCCGTGCTCGGCTTCCTGACCATGCTGATGAATTTGTTCGGGGTGAACTTCTTCTTCACCGGCCTGCACTCCTACGCCGGGGTGGAGTGAGCCCGGTTTTGTGATGACCGTCTGCGGATTTCCGACGGACACGCCGAGGGAGGCGTCGGGAAACCGCAGACGATCATGTGCGCCGGTCAGCCGCCGAACCAGCCGGGGACGTCGAGGCGGAAGAACTGGTCCGGGGTCACTCGCCGCAGGTCGTCCTCGATCGCGCTGACCCGCTCCGCGCCGAGGGTCGCCGCCCAGCGTTCGCGCAGCGCGTCGAAGACGACCGCCGAGCGGCGCAGCCCGTCGACTCCCCGCTCGGTCATCCGGACCAGCTTGCGCCGGGCGTCGGCGGGGTCGTCGGCGCGTTCCAGGTAGCCGAGCGCGACCAGCCGGTCGACGGTCTTGCCGGCCGCCTGCTTGGAGACGCCGAGGCGCTGGCCCAGTTCGCCGGCCGTGGTGCCGTCGACGCCGACGGCCTGCAGGACGAAGCCGTGCAGCGGCCGCAGGTCCGGGTGCCCCTGCTTGGCCAGCTCGGCGTGCAGGTCGTCGATGAGGGCACGGAAGCCGGCCAGCAGCAGCAGGGGCAGCACGAAGCCGGGACGCTCCGATTCAGGCGTTGTCATGTTCGACAACCTCGTTTACTATTTGGTCAACCACGTTGACTATCGTACCCGAGGGGTTCCGCCATGTCCGTCTTCACCGCCCACACCGCCGAGACCGCGCCCGCCGCCGCCCGCCCCACCATGGCCGGCGTGCAGCGCAAACTCGGGCATCTCCCCGAGGCCGTCGCCCGGATGGCCGAGTCGCCTGAGCTGCTCAAGGGCTTCCTCACCGCCAACGCCACCTTCGAGTCCACCGACCTCGACCCGGTCGAGCGGGAGGTCGTGGTGCTGACCGTCGCCACCCGCAACGAGTGCCACGTCTGCGTGGCGATGCACACCGCCACCCTCACCCGGCACGGCGTCGACCCGGCGCTGACCGCCGCGCTGCGGGCCGGCGCGCCGCTGGCCGATGCGAGGCTGGAGGCGCTGCGCCGGTTCACCGTCGCCGTCCTCGACCACCGGGGCGCGGTGCCCCAGGGCGAGCTGGACGCGTTCCTCGCCGCCGGCTGGCGCCCCCGGCACGCCCTCGACGTGGTGCTCGGCGTCGGCACGTACACGATCTCCACCTTCGCCAACCGGCTCACCGACGCGCCGCTCGACCCCGCCCTGGCCGGGTACGCCTGGGAGCCGGCCGCCTGACCGGCGGGGCTCACTCGCGCAGGAACGTCACCAGCAGGGCGCTCGTCTCCACCGGCCGCTCCTCGAAGATCCAGTGACCGCTGTCCTCGATCACCTGGCCGGTGACCGTGCCGGCGTACCGGCGCACCTGGTCGGCCACCGTCCCGCCCATGCTGGCCTGCGCGCCGACCGCGAGCACCGGCATGGGCAGCGGCGTCTCCCGGTACGCCCTGTTGTCCGCGACGTCCTGGCCGAACGCCCGGAAGCAGGCGAAGCTGGCCCGCAGGTGGGCAGGGTCGCTCAGGTGCCGGGCGTACTCCTCGACGTCGTCGGCCCCGATGCTGCCCTTGTTCACCATGATCGAGTCGGTGAAGCGGTCCACCCAGAGCGCCTCCCGGCCGGCCACCAGTTCCTCCGGCAGGCCGTTGGCGACGTTGAAGAAGCCGAAGTTCCACAGCGCCGGCCCGGCGGTGCTGAGCGCGGGGGCCGCGTAGACGCTCTCGTCCGGGATCGGCGCCTCGGTCAGCACCAGCCGGGACACCTCGTCGGGATGGGCGGCGGCGTAGGCGTACGCGACCATCGTGCCCACGTCGTGGCCGACCAGTCGGATGTCGCCGGCCAGGCCCAGCCCGGTCAGCAGCCCGTGCACGTCGGCGGCGAGGGTCTTCTTGTCGTACCCGTCGGGTGGCGCGTCGCTGTCGCCGAAGCCGCGCAGGTCGGGCGCGACCACCTGGTACGAGGTGGCCAGTTGCGGCAGCAGCCGTCGCCACATCCGCCAGCACTGCGGATAGCCGTGCAGTAGCACCAGGGTCGGTCCCCGGCCGCCCCGGACGTAGTTGATCACCACGTCGCCGACCCGGGCCCGCTGCTCGTAGAACCCCGCCGGTACCCGCCCGTCGCCCATCGCCGCTCCCCGTCTCGACCGGCGCCTCGACTACCCGGCCGGCCGCCGCCCATGCCGACGCCCGCCGGCCGCCGGCCGGCCGGTGCGTCGGGATGCGTGGGGAGACGCACACCGCCCGGGGAGACCCGGCGTGGGCGGGGCGTCCCGGGGTGCGGGAGACTGGCGGCATGGCGGCTCGTGGCTTCCCGTACACCGATCTCAAGGACTTCCTCGCGGCGCTGGAGCGCGCAGGTGAGCTGCGGCGGGTGAGCGTCCCGGTCGACCCCACGCTGGAGATCAGCGAGGTGGTCACCCGGACCGTCCGGGCGGGCGGCCCGGCGCTGCTCTTCGAGCGGCCCACCCGGGGCGAGATGCCGGTGGCGATCAACCTCTTCGGTACCGAGAAGCGGATGGCGATGGCGCTCGGCGTCGAGTCGCTGGACGAGATCGGCGACCGGATCGGCGCGCTGGTCAAGCCGGAACTGCCGGTCGGCTGGTCGGGCATCCGCGAGGGCCTGGGCAAGGTCATGCAGCTCAAGTCGGTGCCGCCGCGCAAGGTGAAGACCGCCCCCTGCCAGCAGGTGGTCTACCGCGGCGACGACGTCGACCTGAACCGGCTGCCTGGTCTCCAGGTCTGGCCCGGCGACGGCGGGATCTTCCACAACTACGGGCTGACCCACACCAAGCACCCGGAGACCGGCAAGCGCAACCTCGGGCTCTACCGCCTCCAGCAGCACAGCCGCAACACGCTGGGCATGCACTGGCAGATCCACAAGGACTCCACCGCGCACCACGCCGTCGCCGAGCGGCTCGGGCAGCGGCTGCCGGTGGCCGTCGCCATTGGCTGCGACCCGGTGGTCAGCTACGCGGCGAGCGCCCCGCTCCCCGGCGACATCGACGAGTACCTGTTCGCCGGCTTCCTGCGCGGCGAGCGGGTCGAGATGGTCGACTGCCTGACCGTGCCGTTGCAGGTGCCCGCGCACGCCCAGATCGTGCTGGAGGGCTACCTGGAGCCCGGCGAGCGGCTGCCCGAGGGGCCGTTCGGCGACCACACCGGCTTCTACACCCCGGTCGAGCCGTTCCCCGTGCTGCACATCGAGGCGATGACCATGCAGCGCGACCCGGTCTACCACTCGATCGTCACCTCCAAGCCGCCGCAGGAGGACCACGGCCTGGGCAAGGCCACCGAGCGGATCTTCCAGCCGCTGCTCAAGCTGCTGATCCCGGACATCGTCGACTACGACCTGCCGGCCGCCGGGGTGTTCCACAACTGCGCGATCGTGTCGATCCGCAAGCGCTACCCGAAGCACGCGCAGAAGGTGATGAACGCGATCTGGGGCGCGCACCTGATGTCGTTGACCAAGCTGATCGTGATCGTCGACGAGGACTGCGACGTGCACGACTACAACGAGGTCGCCTTCCGCGCCTTCGGCAACGTCGACTACGCCCGCGACCTGCTGCTCACCGAGGGCCCGGTGGACCACCTCGACCACTCGTCGTACCAGCAGTTCTGGGGTGGCAAGGCCGGCGTCGACGCCACCCGCAAGCTGCCCGCCGAGGGCTACACCCGGGGCTGGCCGGAGGAGATGACCATGTCGCCGGAGGTCGCCTCCCTGGTCGACAAGCGCTGGAAGGAGTACGGGATCTGATGGCGGTCCTCGACGCGCCGGCCGAGAAGCCGGGCCGGATCAAGTCGTTCCTCAAGCTCGTCGCGATCGAGCACTCCGTCTTCGCGCTGCCCTTCGCGTACCTGTCGGCGCTGACCGCGATGCGGGTCGACGGCGGGCGGGTGCGCTGGCTCGACCTGCTGCTGATCACCGTGGCGATGGTCGGGGCGCGGACGTTCGCGATGGCCGCCAACCGCATCCTCGACCGGCGGATCGACGCCCGGAACCCGCGTACCGCGAACCGGGAGCTGGTCACCGGGGCGGTGAGCGTGCGGACGGCCTGGACCGGTGCGGCCGTCGCGCTGGTGGTCTTCCTGGCCGCCGCGGCGCTGCTCAACCCGCTCTGCCTGGTGCTCGCGCCGCTCGCGGTGATCCCGCTGGTCGTCTACCCCTACGGCAAGCGGTTCACCAACTGGCCGCACGCCATCCTGGCGATCGCCCAGGCGGTCGGCCCGGTCGGCGCCTGGCTCGCGGTCACCGGCACCCTGGACGGCTCCTGGCCGGCCTGGCTGCTCGGCGCGGCGGTGGGGCTCTGGATCGGCGGCTTCGACCTGATCTACGCCTGCCAGGACGCCGACGTCGACCGGGAGATCGGCGTGCACAGCGTCCCGGCCCGGTACGGGCTGCGCTTCGCGCTGCACGCCTCCACCGTCGCGCACGTGGTCACCTTCGCGCTGTTCATCTGGTTCGGCGCGCTGGTCGGCTTCGGCTGGCTGTGGTGGATCGGCCTGGCGTTCACCGCCGTCGCCTTCGGCTACCAGCACGTCGTGGTCAGCCCCACCGACCTCACCAAGGTCAACCGCGCGTTCTTCACCGCGAACGGCTTCGTCGGCATCGCCCTCTTCCTCTTCGCCCTCCTCGACCTCACCATCCGCCTCCACCTCCACCCCTGACCGCCCTCGAGATCCGCGGTCGGAGTCGGGCGTGGAAGGGTCAGGGGGTGGGGTAGCGGGCGCTCTCCATGGTCCAGTCGAGGGTGCCGCGGACGGCGTTGGCGACGCCGTCGAGGTGGGTGGTGACGGCCGGGTCGAGGGCGGGGCCGAACGACGGCACGTCGGCGCGCAGCGCGACGAAGTGGTCCATCGCCGCCCGCCAGCGCTCGGTGACCAGCTCCACGGCGGTGTCCAGCGGCACCCCCCGCTCGCCGGCCACCGCCAGCACCAGGTTGTGCCCGCCCGAGGTGGCCCGGTCCCGCTCCAGCGAGGCGAGGTCGTTGTACCAGGAGAGCAGGTCGTTGCCGAGCTCGCCGATCCGGCGCAGCGCCGGGTGGTGGTAGACCGGGTCGGGCAACGGCCGCCCGGTGGCGAACTCGATCAGCGGGTACGAGACGTACGCCGCCGACGTCGCCCGGCGCAGTTCCACGTACTCGGCCACCGAGGGGCGCCGCCCGAGGTCCTTGGCGACCGACTCCCGCCACGTGCCGTCCAGGTGGTCGGCGACCGCGTCGGCGAAGCGCAGCCGCCAGCGGGCCGGCATCCGGCGCCGGGGCACCCGCCAGGCGTCGACCAGCAGCCGCCGCAGCGGCCCGCCGAACCCGGGATGCCGCCGGCGTGGGCCGTCCCGCAGCAGGCTCAACGCCCCGGCCCGCAGCGCCCCGATCTGCTCCGGCGCGAGCCGGTCCGGCCCGTCGCAGGCGTCGTCGACCAGGAAGAACCAGGTGAACAGGGCGGCCAGGGTACGCAGGTCCGGCTCGGTGGCGTCCGGGTAGAGCCGGCCGGCGTACCGGGCGAAGCCGGCCCGCTCCAGCCGTTCCCGGGCGGTCCCGTCCAGCGGTACGCCGAGCCGGGGCAGCCGGTCGAGCAGCCACTCCTGCACCGGGTCCGCGTACGGCGAGAGCCGGGGCGGGATCGGGCAGCCGGCCCGCAGTGACCGGAGCACCTCCTCGACCATGGCTCGATCCCTTCCCGTGCGGCGTGGGTCGCCGACGGCAGCATGGCAGGTCCGCCGCGCTCCCGCCGTCCCGGCGCACAGCGGGGTGCCCCGGCGACACGCAGCGCAGCGGTCGGGGGGTCGCGCGGCGGGGCGCGGCGGCGACCAGGCAGGCTGGACGACATGCGCGAACCATGGGTGGTCGGGGTCTCCGGCGCGTCCGGCACCCCGTACGCGGCGGCGGTCGTCAACGGGCTGCTCGACGCCGGTGAGCCGGTGGACCTGATCGTCTCCCGGGCCGCCCGGCTGACCGTGCTCGACGAGACCGGCCGCCCGTTCCGGGACGGCCACTGGGCCGAGGACCTGGCCGCCTGGCTGGGTCGTGATCTCGCCGACGCCGACGTGCGGCACTGGCCGGCGGGTGACATCGCCGCCGGCCCCAGCAGCGGCTCCTACCGGGTACGCGGGATGGCGGTGGTCCCGGCGAGCACGGCCGCCTGCGCCGGCATCGCCATCGGGCTCTCGAAGGACCTGTTGCAACGCGCGGCCGAGGTCAACCTCAAGGAGCGCCGGCCGGTGGTGGTGGTGCCCCGGGAGACGCCGGTGACCCGCAGCCACCTGGAACACCTGATCGCGTTGCAGGACGCCGGGGCGGTGGTGCTGCCGGCCAGTCCGGGTTTCTACGGCTCCGGAGCCTCGGCCACCGCACAGCAGTTGGTCGACTTCGTGGCCGGCAAGGTGCTGGACGCGCTGGGCGTGCCGCACACGTTGTTCCGGCGGTGGTCGGGGCAGTTGGCCGCCGACCGGTCGTAGCGAAGCGGAATTTCACCTCAGACGGGCGCGGACCGGACCTGTCGGCCGGCCCGCGATCCGTCTCGCACCATTCAGTACATCCCGGCGTTGGCCGGCCCCGGTCCGGTCGAGGCGGCGGGGCCGACATTGCGCGGCTTGCCGATGTCCTCCGCCTCGTCCAGCATGCCCTCCCCTTCCAGCAGGGCCCGCACCTCGGATTCCCGAAACCGGCGATGCCCGCCTGGAGTCCGGATGCTGCCGATCCGGCCGGCCGCCGCCCAACGCGTCACAGTCTTCGGGTCAACCCGAAACAACGCGGCGACCTCACCCGGTGTCAGCAGGCGATCTCCAGTGTCCACAGCCCCCTCCTCGCGTCGACGAAGCCCCCGGCTGAACACACTGCCCCCGGCCGGTGCGAGCCCAGAGCCGTCATGAGGGACGTATGGCAATTACAGCACCAGCGACCTGGCCTGTCCGCCAAACGCGAAAAACGCACTGAGTGGGAAGTTAGTAAATGGTACCGGCGCGGAGCCCCCTTCACCCTCAGTCTGCGAACTGTGACGCACTGTCATATTCAACGGGTGCCGGCCGCCCGACGTTACGCCCGGACAGCTAGGGTCACCTTCCGTGGACGCCATCGACCTGAGCCTCGTCGACCTGCTGCGCGGCAATGCCCGACTGTCGTACGCCGAACTCGCCCGGCAGGTCGGCCTCTCCGCCCCGGCCGTGCACGAGCGGGTCGGCAAGCTGGAGTCCGGCGGCGTGATCCGGGCGTACCGGGCGGAGGTG
>NZ_JAEVHN010000190.1:0-10422 GCF_016803375.1 Micromonospora sp. 4G55 | reverse complement strand
GGGGCCGGTGCCCGCGTCGAGGCGTTCGGCGGGAAGCCGCCGGAGCTGGCCGGCCCGCTCACCCTCGCGCAGAGCATCAACGCCGCCCTGGCCGACGGGCTGCTCGCCCATCCCCAGCTGGCGGTCTTCGGCGAGGACGTCGCCGCCAAGGGCGGGGTGTACGGGGTGACCAAGGGGCTGCGCGAGAAGTTCGGCCCGGCGCGGGTCTTCGACACGCTGCTCGACGAGACCTCGGTGCTGGGGCTGGGCCTGGGGGCCGGGCTGGCCGGGCTGCTGCCGGTGCCGGAGATCCAGTACCTGGCGTACCTGCACAACGCCGAGGACCAGCTGCGCGGCGAGGCGGCCACCATGCAGTTCTTCTCGCAGGGGGCGTTCCGCAACCCGATGGTGGTGCGGGTGCCGGGGCTGGCGTACCAGGAGGGGTTCGGCGGGCACTTCCACAACGACAACTCGGTGGCCGTACTCCGGGATGTGCCCGGCCTGGTGATCGCGGTGCCGGCGCGGCCGGACGACGCCGCGCCGCTGCTGCGCACCTGCCTGGCCGCCGCGGCGGTGGACGGCAGCGTCTGCGTCTTCCTGGAGCCCATCGCCCTCTACCACACCCGCGACCTGTACGAACCCGGCGACGGCGAGTGGCTGGGCCAGTACGCCGAGCCCGGCGGGTGGGCGGCCGGGCACGTGCCGATCGGCCGCGCCCGGGTCTACGGCGTCGGCTCGGCCCAGGATGTCACCATCCTCACCTTCGGTAACGGGGTGCGGATGTCGCTGCGGGCCGCCGCCGTCCTGGCCGACGAGGGGATCGGTACCCGGGTGGTGGACCTGCGGTGGCTGGCCCCGCTGCCGGTGGCGGACATCATCCGCGAGGCGTCGGCGACCGGCCGGGTGCTGGTGGTGGACGAGACCCGCCGGTCCGGCGGCGTCGGCGAGGGGATCATCGCGGCGCTGGTCGACGCCGGATATGTGGGTGCCGCGCGACGAGTGGCCGGAGTCGACTCGTTTGTACCATTAGGTCCGGCCGCCCGTCAGGTTCTGGTCTCCGAGGAAGCCATTACCCAGGGTGCCCGTACGCTGCTGGCACGGTAAATTCCGTTCCACCCGGTGCGCCACTTGCGCGTGGGCCCGCAACTGTGTGGACTTTGCCTGACGGCGTCGCAGGACGCCGCGAGCAGGGATGAGATGAGGAGGCACGCGACAGTGAGCGCGACCGCAGGTCAGGCCGCCGACGGGGTACGCAGCCTGGCGGACCGGTTCGGGATCGAGCCGGGGATGGTCGTCATGGAGATGGGGTACGACGATGACGTCGACCAGGATCTCCGCGACGCCCTGACCGACCGCTGTGGAGATCTGGTCGACGAGGACACCGACGAGGTGGTCGACGCGGTGCTGGTCTGGTACCGCGACGGCGACGGTGACCTCTTCGAACTCCTCGTCGACGCCCTCGGCCCGCTGGCCGACGCCGGAGTCGTGTGGCTGCTGACCCCGAAGGCCGGCCGCGACGGGCACGTCGAGCCGAGCGAGGTCGCCGAGTCGGCGCAGACCGCCGGGCTCCAGCAGACCTCGACGATCAACGCCGGCCGAGACTGGAGCGGCGCCCGCCTGGTGCTGCGGCGGGGGTCCAAGGGCGGCAAGAAGTAGCCCGACCGGTCCGTGACCCGGCGGCGGTCGCCGCCGGGTGTGGCAGGCTGTTGCCACCTCCAGACTCAACCCAAGGAGCTCGCATGCCCATCGAGGTTGGCGCCGAGGCGCCGGACTTCGTGCTCAAGGACCAGAACAACCAGGAGGTCCGGCTCTCGGACTTCCGGGGCAGGCGCACCGTGCTGCTGGTCTTCTACCCGCTCGCCTTCACCGGCATCTGCCAGGGCGAGCTGTGCGAGGTGCGGGACAACCTCAACGAGTACGTCAACGACGACGTCCAGGTGCTCACCGTCAGCGTCGACTCGGTCTACAGCCACAAGATCTGGGCCGAGCGGGAGGGCTACCAGTTCCCGCTGCTGGCCGACTTCTGGCCGCACGGGGCGGTCGCCCAGGCGTACGGCGTGTTCAACGACGTCGCCGGCATCGCCAACCGGGGCACCTTCGTCATCGACAAGGCCGGCGTCGTCCGGTTCGCCGAGATGAACATGCCGGGCGAGGCGCGCGACCAGGAGGGCTGGCGCAAGGCCCTCGCGGAGGCCGTCGCCGCCTGACGGCCGACAGCCGCCAACCGGGCACACCGTTCGACCGGGCCGGAGGCCGGCAGGTAAGCTTGCCACCCTCCGGCCCGCCGTACGGGGCGTTCCGGGCGCGTAGCTCAGTGGGAGAGCACCCGCCTTACAAGCGGGGGGTCGCAGGTTCGAAACCTGCCGCGCCCACCACTCACCTCCAACCACCCACCTTCCGCCGGACGCGTCCCGCGCAGCCGCGGTCGCCGATACTCAGGTGATGGCGCCCTCGCGAAGTCCGGTGGACCTGTCGGAGCTGTCGACCGCCGAGCTGCTCGCCGGCGCGCTGCGCGAGGTGTCGGAGGACGACCCGGACCACCCGGTGCCCCACCTGGTCGCCCTGCACGGGCGGCCGACCCGGGAGGTGTGGGACGCCGCCGTACGCCTCGTGACGCGCGCCGATCCGGCGGAGCGGGAACTCGGGGTGCGGATCCTGCGCGAGCTGGGCGACCAGGACGACGCCGGGCGCCGGCCCTTCCGCGGCGAGACCGTGTCGCTGCTGGTCGCACGGCTCGGTCACGAGGTCGATCCCCGGGTGCTGGGCTGGGTGATCTCCGCCCTCGGGTACCACCGCGCCCGGGAGGCGCTGCGGGACGTGCTGCGCTTCGTCGACCACCCCAGTGGCCCGGTCCGTTTCCACGTCGCGGCGGCGCTGCCGGCTCTGGTGGACGAGGACCGGGCAGAGCCGGACGCGGTGCTGGCGTTGCAACTGCTGTGTCGGGACGACGACGCCGACACGCGCTACTACGCGCTGGTGGCGCTCGTCGAGGAGGTTCCCGGCGTCGATCCCGAGCTGATCACGCGGACGCTGACCGGTCTCCTCGACGACCCCGACGAGCAGATCCGGGAACTCGCGGCGACCCACATCGGGGGCGGCTGACCGCCTCGGGCTCGGGTTCTTAAGTACCTGGTTCCGCAGTCCGACCGCCGGCTCCACCTTGCCGGCCCGCGCCACACTGACGGCGTGAGCGCGCGACGGGTCACCTGGCTGACGGTCTCGGCCGTCTGCGTGCTGATCGCGGCCAGCATCGGTTTCCAGCAGGGGTACGGCAGCGCCACCGTCGAGCCGAGCGCGCCCCCGTCGGTCTGCGGTCTCCTCCGGCCGGCGGTCTTCGACATCCTCGTCCCGCGCCACGGCCCGCCGCAGGCCGAGCAGGAGGCCGAGCCGAGCTGGTCCGGCACCTCCTGCCTGGTGGAGGGTCCGCCGGGCACCGCCGGCACCAGCCTGTTCGTCGCCCTGACCCGCTACGGGCGCAACGACGAGGGGGAGGGGCCCCGCTGCGCCGACCGACCCGGAGCGCTGACCCTGCCGGTCAACCGGACCAACCACCCGGTCCCGATCGGCGACGTCGGGACGTACTATTTCGAGCGCGGCGACCAGCCCGACAGCCACGTCGTCCACCTGTCGTCCTGCCTCGGTACGTACGGGGTCTACGTGCGGTACGAGGCGGGCGGTGTCACCGCCCCCGCCATCGTGGCCGCCGCCACCACCGTCGCCCGGGAGGTGTGGGCGTCGCTATGACCTGGCCACAGTGGTTGTTCGAGCTGGAGCACTCCCCGCCACCCCGGCACCCGGTGGACCGCCGGGCCACCCTGCGGGGGCTGTCGGCCGTGCTGGTGGTCGCCGCGCTGGCCGTCGCCGTGGGTGTCCTCGCCTGGTACGCCGGTCGGGGGGCAGCGCCCGTGCTGGTCCGCTGGCAGACCGATCGGGTGGACGCGGGGAGCGACGCCCCACCGCTGCCCCCGCTGCCCGACTCCCCGTTCGCCCGCTGAGCCCGACCGGTACCCGGGGAGCCGGCCGCTGCCCCCCGAGTGTCGTACGGCGTTGTCAGGATGGGGCGGCACGGGGACGGGGACGAACGGGAGGCACCGCCGGTGAGCTACGCGGACGTCAACGGTCTGCACCTCTGGTACGAGACGCACGGCAGCGGCCGGCCGCTGGTGCTGTTGCACGGCGGGTACGGCGCGGTGGAGATGTTCGCCGCGGTCCTGCCCGCCTTCGCCCAGCGGCGGCAGGTGATCGCCGTCGACCTGCAGGGGCACGGGCGCACCGCCGACGTCGACCGTCCACTGCGGTACGAGACGATGGCCGAGGACGTCGCCGCCCTGCTGCGGCACCTCGACCTGTCCGGTGTCGACGTGCTGGGCTACTCCCTCGGCGGCGGGGTGGCGCTGCGTACCGCGATCCAGCATCCCGGGCTGGTCCGGCGGCTGGTGCTGGTCTCCACCCCGTGCCGGCGGCAGGGCTGGTATCCCGAGGTGCTCGCCGCGATGGCCAGCCAGGACGAGCGGGTCGGTGAGCAGATGCGGGGCACGCCGCCGCACGAGTTGTACGCGCGGATCGCGCCCCGGCCCGAGGACTGGCCGCGGCTCTGGGCCAAGGGTGGCGACCTGCTGCGCCGCGAGTACGACTGGTCGGCCGAGGTCGCCGCCCTCACCGTGCCCACCATGCTGGTCTACGCCGACGCCGACTCGATCCCGGTCACCCACATGGCGGAGTTCTTCGGGCTGCTCGGCGGCGGCCGGCGGGACGCCGGCTGGGACGGCACCGACCGGCCGGCGTCCCGGCTGGCCGTGCTGCCCGGCCTCACCCACTACGACATCGTCGCCGCGCCGGCCCTGCCCGCCGCCGTCCTGCCGTTCCTCACCCACGAGGTCCGCGCACCGCAGTGAGCGACCTGGCGGCGCGGGTGCCGACGGTGGCGCTTCGGACGTCAGCCGGCAGGTCCGGCGGTTGCCGGCGGGTGCGGCGATGGGCCCGCCGCACCCGCCGGTCGGATTCAACTGGTGAAGCCGCCGTCCACGGCGATCACCGCACCGGTGACGTAGCCGGCATCGTCGCCGGCCAGGTTGGCGACCATGGCCGCGATCTCGGCGGGTAAGGCGTACCGGCCCAGGGCGGTGAACCCCCGGATGGCGTCGGCGTTCGGTCCGTCGGCGGGGTTGGCGTCGGTGTCGGTCGGCCCGGGGACGACCAGGTTCACCGTGATGCCCCGTGGCCCCAGCTCGCGGGCGAGGCCCCGGGTCAGCCCGGCGAGCGCGGTCTTGCTCATCGCGTACGCGGCCAGGCCGGGGAAGACCGCCCGCTCGCCGACGTTGCTGCCGATCGAGATGATCCGGCCCCCGGCGGTCATGTGCCGCACGGCCGCCTGGGCGGCGACGAATGGCCCCCGGACGTTGACCGCGATGGTGCGCTCCAGGTCGTCGGCGGTGAACTCGTCGATCGCGCCGACCAGGAAGGCCCCGGCATTGTTCACCAGGATGTCCAGCCGGCCCAGCTCGTCCGCCGTCCGGTCCACCGCCGCCCGCAGCGCGGCCGGGTCGGCGCTGTCCGCCCGCACGGCGATCGCCCGCCGGCCGAGCGCCTCGATCTGCTTCACCACCGGTACGCCGCCCGCTCGGCGTCGCGCTGCCAGGTCACCGCCACGTCGGCGGCCGTCGGCGGCGAGGCGCAGCGCCGTCGCTGCCCCGATGCCCCGCCCACCGCCGGTCACCAGGGCCACCTTGCCGTCCAGAAGTGTCGTCGTCATGCCTCTCAGCATCGGCGCGGACGGGCCGGCGGTCTGGCGGCGATCGGACGCCTCGTTCAGGTGGTCAGGGGTCGACCTGCTCCCCGGCGAGGCTCAGGCCGCGATCCCGCAGCGCCGCCCGCAGGACGCCGATCGCCTTCGGTCCCATGCCGTGCAGGGCCCGCAGTTCCCGCTCGGTGACGGCGGTCAGCTGGTCCAGCCGGGTCCAGCCCGCGCCGGCCAACGCCCGCCGGGCGGGCGCGGGGACCGCGCGCGGGATGTCCATGTCGCTCACCTGACGACTCCTCCCCGGTGGACCACAGGTCATGGTGCCACGGCCCGGACCGGGGCCGGGTCGGCCGGCGACCTGCTGATCAGCCCAGTCGGCGGCGTACCCAGGGCAGCAGGGCGTCCGCCTGGGCCTGCTGGAACGCCCGGACGGTGGGGATGCCCGGCGGGGGCGGCTGCCGGGCGCCGTCGGTGAAGAAGCCGGCCAGGCCGGCGTAGACGCCGGTCAGCGCGTCCGGGTCGACGGCGGCGGTCAGCGGGAGCCGGCGCAGCAGCGCTTCGGTGTCGTGGCCGCCGTGCAGCTCGACGTTGACCAGCAGCAGCGCGGTGTCCAACCAGGCCGGGCCGCGGCAGGCGTGCGGCCAGTCGACCACGGTCACCGCGCCGGCCGGGTCGACGAGCAGGTTGTCGGCCCGGAGGTCGATGTGGCAGAGCGTGTCGCCGTCGAGGGCGGCCAGCCCCCGCGCGGCCGAGGCGCGCAGGTCGTCCAGGTGCGCGCGGGCCCACGGGTCGAGGTCGGCGGGCGGGTCGGCGGCGATCCGGTCCCAGCCGGTGAAGTCGTACGTCAGGCGCGCGACGGCGGTCGGCGCGTGCCGGACCGGGTCGGGGGTCAGCGCCGCGGCCATCGCCGCCAGCGTGTCGAGCACGGCGGTCAGCTCGTCGGCACGCCAGGGGGTGGCCGGGTGCCGCCCTTCGACGTCCGCGAAGACCAGCGCCACCCACTCGCCGTCGTCGTGGCGCCCGAGCAGCCGGGGCGCCGGGGCGGACGGCGGCAGCGCGGCAGCGACGGCTCCCGTCAGCGCGGTGCAGCGCGACGCTGTGGGCGTTCCGCGCCCGGCTGACCGCCTTGACGAAGGCGCGCCGCCCGTCGGCGGTGCGGACCCGGTCGGCGGTGCCGGGGGAGAAGCCGCCCGGCTGGGACACCGCCTCGACCACCCGGCCGCCGAGGACGTCCTGCACCGCCGACCGGACGTGGCCCGGCAGGTCGGCCCAGCCGATCCGGGTCCTGACCAGCTCAACCATCCGTTCAGCGTGGTGCAGGGCCGGGCCGGCGGGCAACCGCGTTACGCGGCGAGGTAGCGCAGCACGACGACCCCGCTTTCGAAGGGCCGGGTCTCCACCAGCCGGAAGCGGCGCGGGTCGAACTCCCGGTCGACGATCGGTACGCCCCGGCCGATCAAGAACGGGTTGAGCTTGACCACCAGCTCGTCCACCTCGGGCAGCAGCTGGCCGGCGAGCTGGCCGCCGCCGGCGAGCCAGATGTCGCCGCCGTCGCGGCGCTTCAGCTCGCGGACGAACTCGACCGGGTCGGCGTCGACGAGCTGCACCTCGGGGTAGTCCGCGGGGGGCAGCGAGCGGGAGAAGACGTACTGGGTGAGGTGGGCGTAGGGGCTGGTGACGCCGATGGCGAGCCCCGGGTCGTAGGTGGCGCGCCCCATCACCACCGCGTCGAAGCGGCCCGCTGGCTGGTCGATGCCGAACCGCTCGTGCGCGAAGGTGGGGAACGTCTGAGGCCAGGTCGCCGCCAGGTGCTCCAGCACGTCGGGTTCGAGCGGGATGAAGTCGGCCGACCCGTCAGGAGCGGCGATGAAGCCGTCGAGCGTGCTGGCGACGTAGTACACGAGCTTGCGCAAACGAACTCCTCAATCACTACTGCTGTCGTGGTTGAGAAACTACAACACCTGTCGTGGTTTGCGCTAGGGTGATTTTCGTGGCGAGAAACGTGGAGCGGCGGGCGGCGCTGGCCGACGCCGGGTTGCGGGTGCTGGCGGCGACCGGGGCGCGGGGCCTGACCCACCGCGCCGTGGACGCCGAGGCCGGCGTCCCGCTCGGTACGGCCTCCAACTACTTCCGCTCCCGGGACGCCATGCTCGGCGCGCTCGGCGAGCGGATCATGGAGCGGTTCGCGCCGGACGAGGGCACCCTCGCCGAGCTGGGCGCCCGGGAGCCGTCACTGGAACTGTTCACCGACTACGTCCGCTACATCGTCGAGCGCACCACCGCCCAGCCGGAGCTGACCCGGGCGCTGATCGAGCTGCGGCTGGAGGCGGTGCGCCGGCCGGAACTGGCCCGGATCCTCGGCGACACGCTGCGCCGCGGCTACCGCGACGACGTCGCGTTCCACGTCGCCGCCGGGCTGCCCGGCGGGGCGTTCGAGGTGGCCCTGCTGCACTACGCGCTGGACGGGCTCCTGCTCGATCTCCTCACCACCTCGATCGATGCCGGTTTCGACCCGGACGAGGTGGTCTCCGCCCTGGTGTCCCGGCTGGTCGCCCGCGCCTGAGCACACCCCCGCCGCCCGGTGCGGCCCGAGGTATGCCACCGGTCGCAACGGGAAACCGCCTGCGACGTACCCCGGGAGGAGTGACGGATGAGAGACGGCGCCGGCCTGACCATCGGTGTGCTCGGCTCGTACGGCGGACGCAACCTCGGCGACGAGGCGATCCTCACCGGTCTCCTCGCCGACCTGCGCGAACAGGAACCCAACGCGCGGATCATCGTCTTCTCCCGTAACCCGTCGCACACGGCGCTCGCCCACCCGGACGTGGAGGCGGTGCCCTGGGAGGGGGTCAGCCGGGTCGACTCCGCGGAGGTGCTCGGCCAGCTCGACCTGCTGATCCTCGGTGGCGGCGGCATCCTGTACGACCGGGAGGCCCGCCGCTACCTGCGCGTCGTCCGGGTCGCCCAGGAGCGGGGCCTGCCGCTGCTGACGTACGCGGTGGGGGTGGGACCGCTCAGCGACGGCGTCGACACCGGCATGGTCCGGGAGACCCTGGCCGACGCCATCGAGGTGACCGTGCGGGACCAGGAGTCCCGGATGGTGCTGGAGGAGGCGGGGCTGCTCAATCCGATCACCGTCACCGCCGACCCGGCGTTCCTGCTGGAACCCGAGGACTTCCCCGCCCGGCTGCTGCGCGAGGAGGGCGTGCCCGCCGGCAAGCGCCTGGTCGGGCTGAGCGTCCGCGAGCCCGGCCGGGCCGCCGAGCGGCTCGACATCGACGGGTACCACCGGCTGATCGCCCAGATCGGCGACTTCCTGGTGCAGCGGATCGACGCCTATGTCCTCTTCGTCCCGATGGAGCGGGACGACATCCGGCACTCGCACGGCGTGATGTCCCACATGATCGCTGCCGACCGGGGCCGGGTGCTGCACGGCGACTACACGCCCCGACAGGTGCTCGGCCTGATGAAGCACTTCGACCTGGCGGTCGGCATGCGGCTGCACTTCCTGATCTTCGCCGCGATGGTGGGCACGCCGTTCCTTCCCCTGCCGTACGCGGGAAAGGTCTTCGACCTGGCCCAGCGGCTCGGGGTGCCGGCGCTGCGGGGCGTGGAGCGGGAGGTGGAGGGCCCGCTGCTCGCGGAGGTCGACCGGCTCTGGGACGAACGCGAGGCCCGGGCGGACGCCACCGCCCGCCTGGTCGCCGAGGTCTGCGACCAGGCCCGGGGCACCTCGCAGGTCACCCGGGCGGTGCTGGAGAGCCTGCGGTCCCGGGCGCTGGCCCGGATGGAGGCCTGACCGCCGGCCGGCGGCACCCCGGACCGCTCAGACCGCCGGGCCGCGCCAGCGGTAGCAGTACTCGTCGCCGACGGACTCCAGCTCGTAGATCTGCGCGTCGGCCAGTCCCTCCGGGCCGAGGTGGTGATGGGTCAGCGGCGGACGGTTGTTGCTGTCCAGCTCGACGACGACCGACTCGCCGTCCGCCGGGCCGTCCGCCAGCGGGATCCGCACCGTTGATGCCATGGGCCCATCCTGCCCCGACGATCGCCGCACCGCAGGATTTGCCGGCAGCGGCCCGGTCGGGCCGGGGGTCTACGGTTCAGGAATGGCGGACATCGAGATCGACCCCACGGCCCGTTCGTCGCCGGTCCTGGCCCGCACCGGCGACGAACGGGCGTGCTGACGGCGTTCCTCGATTTCCACCGGGGCATCGTGCTGCGCAAGGTGCGCGGCCTGGCCGACGTCGACGCCCGCCGCCGGCTGGTGCCGTCCGCGACCACCCTGGCCGGCCTGCTCCAGCACCTGACCCTGATCGAGCGGAACTGGTTTCCGATCCTGCTCGACCCCGCCCCGGGGGAGGTCTTCCCGACCGCCGAGGAGGACGCGGCCGCCAGCTTCGCCGTCGACGAGGGGGAGACCCTCGACGCGCTCGTCGACGCGTACGAGCGGGCCTGCGCGCGGTCCCGCGAGGTGGCGGCCCGGTTCCCGCTGGACCACGTCGTGCCGCACCCCCAGCTCGGCGAGGTGTCGCTGCGCTGGATCCTGGTGCACATGATCGAGGAGACGGCCCGGCACGCCGGCCACGCCGACATCCTCCGCGAGCTGACCGACGGCGAGACCGGCGTGCTCTGAGTCAGCCGCGCGGCAGCAGCCCCGGCGGGTACTCCATCCCGTCGTGGGTGCAGGCCGCGGCGGCCACCGC
>NZ_JAEVHN010000189.1:0-10440 GCF_016803375.1 Micromonospora sp. 4G55 | reverse complement strand
GCCCGCGGTCGCCGCGGTCGCGGCGGCGTCGGCGGCGCGGTCGCGGGCCTCCTGGCGGTCCAGCTCGCGGTCGAGCCGGCGGGCCTCCCGCTCGGACTGCCGGATCCACTGCACGACCAGCACCGCGAGCATCGTCACACTGACGAACTCGCCACCGGCCCAGAGGATGCCGCCGGCGACCACCTGGTCGTTCCAGGGGTCCGACCAGGACAGGTTGAGCGACGGGTACCAGTCGCCGCCGAGCAGCGTGGTGCTCTGCATGATGGTGAGGCCGAGCACCGTGTGGAACGGCACGGAGAGCAGCATGAGCAGCGCCCGCGCCGGGTACGGCCACCGTCCCGGCAGCGGATCGAGGCCGAGCAGCGGCCAGAAGAACACGCAGCCGGTGGCGATGAAGTGGGCGTGCACCAGCTCGTGCGCCCAGGCGTGCTCCAGCGTGTAGTGGTAGAGACCACTGAAGTAGAGCGCGAACGGGTTC
The DNA here is from genome assembly GCF_016803375.1 of Micromonospora sp. 4G55. Lineage (NCBI taxonomy): Bacteria > Bacillati > Actinomycetota > Actinomycetes > Micromonosporales > Micromonosporaceae > Micromonospora > Micromonospora sp. 4G55. The sequence continues at coordinate 9,962 of NZ_JAEVHN010000189.1, read as the reverse complement.
ACCACGAAGATGCTGAACGCCACCAGCGGGAAGCTGTAGACCTTCGCGAACCGGCTGTGCACGACCGCCAGCAGCCGCTTGCGGGGGCGTACCGGCAGCGTGCGCAGGGCCAGGGTGACCGGGGCGCCCAGGGCGAGGAAGATCGGCGCGACCATCGACAGCACCATGTGCTGCACCATGTGCACCGACACCAGCGCCGTGTCGTACGCGTGCAGGCCGCTGACCGTGACCGCGGCGATGCCGCCGAGGCCCGGGCCGAGGAAGCAGATCGTCCGGAGGGCCGGCCAGGCGTCCCCGCGCAGCCTCAGCCGGTAGACCCCGTAGAGGTACAGTCCGGCGGCCAGCACCAGCCCGAGGGCGAGCCAGCTGTCCAGCCGGGTCTCGGTGAAGACCCGGGCGACGGTGAACGGCGGCGGGACGGCCTCGCCACCGGCGGCGAGGACCGCCGACGGGCCCGCCGAGGTCGCGGCGAAGATCGAATCGACGTGCAGCACGCTTTTCAGGCTAGGCCAGGCGAACCGGACCGCCACTATCGGGCCATCCCTCGCCCGGGTTTGGCCCCCCGCTGATCGCCCGCCCCGGTCAAGGGCAATAATGACCGCGTGACTGCGGCCCCAGCCATTGACAAGAGCCGGATCCACTCCCTGACCCGACCCAACATGGTCAGCGTCGGGACGATCGTGTGGCTCTCCAGCGAACTCATGTTCTTCGCGGCGCTGTTCGCGATGTACTTCTCCATCCGCGCGGCAGCGCCGGAGCAGTGGGAGAAGCACACCGAGGGACTCAACATCCCCTACGCGACCACCTTCACGGTGATCCTGGTGCTGTCCTCGGTGACCTGCCAGCTCGGTGTCTTCGCGGCGGAGAAGGGCGACGTCCACGCCCTGCGGCGTTGGTTCACGATCACCTTCGTGATGGGTCTGATCTTCGTGCTCGGCCAGGCGAACGAGTACCGCACCCTGGTGCACGAGGGCGTGAAGATCAACGAGGACGGTTACGGGTCGATGTTCTACCTCACCACCGGCTTCCACGGCCTGCACGTGACCGGCGGCCTGATCGCCTTCATCATCTTCATGGTCCGCACCACCATGGGCCGGTTCACCCCGGCGCAGGCCACCTCGGCGATCGTCGTGTCCTACTACTGGCACTTCGTCGACGTGGTGTGGATCGGCCTCTACGCCATGATCTACTGGCTCCAGTGATCTTGGCGCGTCACGAACCGCGCCGCTGCTCCGTCCCCTGAGACAAGGTCCAACCCGGTTAAGGACACAGGTCATGACTTCTGACAACGACCGCCGACGCGGTCTGCTCGCGCGCCTGCGCGGGCGGCCCGTAGCGCGCAGCAGGGGCCCGCCGCCGGCTGGGCGCCGCGGTCCGGCTGATCGCCGCGCTGACGCTGGCCGGCGGCGCCTACACCGTCTTCGCCCCCGGCGTGCAGGCGCAGGAAAACCCGCCGCTGACCGGCGCCGCCGCCGAGGGCAAGGCGCTGTTCGACGTGAGCTGCGTTACCTGCCACGGTCGCAACGCGCAGGGTGTCGACGGTCGTGGCCCGAGCCTGGTCGGCGTGGGCGCCGCCTCGGTCGAGTTCCAGGTGGGCACCGGCCGCATGCCGATGGCCCGACAGGAGGCCCAGGCCCAGCGCAAGCCCCCGGTCTTCACCGACGAGCAGGTGCGCCAGCTCGCCCAGTACGTCCAGGAGCTCGGTGGCGGCCCGCAGGTTCCCGAGGGTCACCTGCGTGAGGGCGCCGACCTGGCGACCGGCGGCGAGCTGTTCCGGATCAACTGCTCGCAGTGTCACGCCTTCGGTGGTGGCGGCGGCGCGCTCTCCTCGGGCAAGTTCGCCCCGAGCCTGCGCCCGGCCAGCGACCGGCAGATCTACGCCGCCATGCTGAGCGGCCCGCAGAACATGCCGGTGTTCGGCGACAACCAGATCACCCCGGAGCAGAAGGCGGACATCATCGCCTACATCCAGGAGACGCTGAAGCACGACCAGGACCAGGGCGGGTTCAACCTCGGCCGGTACGGCCCCTCCACCGAGGGCCTGGCGATCTTCCTGATCGGCATCGTCGCGCTGGTCTTCGCCAGCCTGTGGATTGCGGGCAAGTCGTGACCCGGTCGAACGTCAGTACCATTGCCGTGGTGCCGTGCGTCGGCACCGCCCGTAGCGAGGTGACGGCATGAGCACCCACACCGAGCACCAGGCCCCGCAGGGTCGGGAGCCGCTCGACGTCCTGGACCCCCGGCTGTCCCGGTTCGACATCGTCCAGGAGGGCGCGCGTCGGGACGACATCGAGATCGTTCACTACGAGGAGCAGGTGGCGCCGGGCAGCAAGGCCGAGCGCCGGCTGACCCGTACGGTCGCCGGCTTCTTCCTCCTCACTGGCCTCGCCGCCACCGCCTTCCTGGTCATCTACATCTGGTGGCCGTGGAAGTGGGAGGCTGGCCGCGGCGGTGACAAGTGGTACACCCCGCTGCTCGGCCTCACCCTGGGCGTCGCGCTCCTGGCCGTCGGCTTCGGCATCCTCACCTGGGGCAAGAAGCTGCTGCCCAAGGAGGTCTCGATCCAGGGCCGGCACGACCAGCCGGGAGCGCCGGAGGATCGCAAGATCACCGGGGAGACCATGCTCTACCTGGCCGACGAGATGGGCGTGCGGCGTCGTCCGCTGCTCGGCGTCTCGCTGGCGGCGGGCCTGCTGCCGGTGGGTGCGGTCGTCGCGGCCCCGCTGGTCGGTGGCCTGATCTCGCACCCGCACAAGAACAACCAGATGTTCACCACCGGCTTCGCGCCGGCCGAGGGTGGCCGCAAGGTCCGGCTGGTCCGTGAGGACGGGCGGCCGATCCGCCCGGCCGACATCAGCGCCGGTGGCCAGCTGACCGTCTTCCCCGGCATCGAGCACGGCGTGAGCAACAAGCACGCCGACTCGCCGACCCTGCTGATCCACCTGCGGGATTCGGACGCCCAGGAGTCCCGCGACGCCAACGCGCGGTTGGGCCGCCAGGACTTCATGTGGGGCAACTACGCGGCGTTCTCCAAGATCTGCACGCACGCCGGCTGCCCGGCGAGCCTGTTCGAGCAGCAGACCAACCGGCTGCTCTGCCCGTGCCACCAGTCGCAGTTCCTGATCACCGACAACGCCCGGCCCATCTTCGGTCCGGCCAGCCGTCGGCTGCCGCAGCTGCCCATCGAGGTGGACGAGGAGGGCTTCTTCGTGGCGAAGTCCGACTACACCGAAACCATCGGCCCCGACTTCTGGGAGCGGCCATGAAGCGCCGAAAGTTCGACGTAGCAGCGGTGCCGGCCAAGACGGCCGGAGCGGTGGACGACCGGTTCCAGGTGGCCACCCCGCTGCGCAAGCTGCTCAACAAGGTCTTCCCGGACCACTGGTCCTTCCTGCTCGGCGAGATCGCGCTCTTCTCGTTCGTCGTGCTGCTGCTGACCGGTGTCTTCCTGACCTTCTTCTTCGAGCCGGCGATGACCGAGGTGGTCTACGACGGCAGCTACGCCCCGCTGCGGGGCACGCCGATGTCGGCCGCGTACGCGTCCAGCCTGGACCTGTCGTTCGACGTCCGGGGCGGCCTGATCATGCGGCAGATGCACCACTGGGCGGCGCTGCTGTTCATGGCCTCGATCGTCGTGCACATGCTGCGGGTCTTCTTCACCGGCGCGTTCCGCAAGCCGCGTGAGACGAACTGGATCATCGGCTCGCTGCTGTTCTGGGTCGGCTTCCTGGCCGGCTTCACCGGCTACTCGCTGCCGGACGACGGCCTGTCCGGCACCGGTCTGCGGATCGCCTCGGCCATCATGCTGTCGATCCCGGTGATCGGCTCCTGGGTCACCTCGTCGATCTTCGGCGGGGAGTTCCCGGGCGAGATCATCATCAGCCGCTTCTTCATCGCCCACGTGCTGCTGATCCCGGGTCTGCTGGTGGCGCTGATCAGCGTCCACCTGGGCCTGGTGTTCAAGCAGAAGCACACCCAGTGGCCCGGCCCCGGCCGGACCAACGAGAACGTGGTCGGCGAGCGGATGTTCCCGCGCTACGCGCTCAAGCAGGGCGGCTTCTTCATGGTCGTCTTCGGCGTGATCGCGCTGATGGGTGGCCTCTTCCAGATCAACCCGATCTGGTACTTCGGCCCGTACGAGGCGTGGGTGGTCTCGGCCGCCAGCCAGCCCGACTGGTACGTCATGTTCCTCGACGGCTCGACCCGACTCATGCCGGCCTGGGAGATCACCATCCCGATCGGCGACGGGTACGTCATCCCGCCGCTGTTCTGGCCGACGGTCGTGCTGCCGGGCATCCTCGTCGCGATCTCCCTGTTCTACCCGTTCATGGAGGCGCGGCACCTCAAGGACCGCAAGCACCACAACCTGCTCCAGCGGCCCCGGGACGTGCCGGCCCGGACCGCGGCGGGCGCCATGGCGGTGTCGTTCTTCGTGGTGCTGACCCTCTCCGGCGGCAACGACGTGATCGCGGACAAGTTCCAGATCAGCCTCAACGCGATGACCTGGGCGGGCCGGATCGGCCTGCTGGTGGTCCCGCCGCTGGCGTACTACGTGGCGTACCGGCTCTGCCTCGGTCTCCAGCAGCACGACCGGGAGGTGCTGGCCCACGGTGTGGAGACCGGCATCATCCGGCGCCTGCCGGACGGTCGGTTCGTCGAGGTCCACCAGCCGCTCACCGCGGCCGACGGCCACGACGGGCACGGCGAGCTCGACTACGTCGGCTGGGTGGTGCCGAAGAAGATGAACCGGCTCGGGGCTCTCGGCCCGGCCATCCGGGGCTTCTTCTACCCGATCGAGAAGCCGGCCGAGGCGCCGGTCTCGCCGGGGCACCCGCCGGTCGAGCCCCGCCCCGAGCGGGAGCAGATCGGCAGCGGCGAGAGCCGTCGCTGACGACGTACCTGACCGTGGCGCCCGCCGGAGTTCTCCGGCGGGCGCCACGTCCATTTCCGCGACGTTCGTCCGGGTCCGCCCTGCCCACCCCGCAACCCGCCCACCGACGGGTGGAAACGCAGGAATAACCCCCGCCAGCCGGGTATCCGTGCGGTCCAACGTCAACGGGGAGGGAAAACATGTTGGGAATCAAACGCCTCGGCCTGCTGGCCGCGCTGGTGCTGGTCGGTCTGGCGCCTGCCGCGGCCGCGCAGGCCGCGGCACAGCCGTCGACGCAGGACAGCCAGTATCTGCAGGCGGTGCACCAGTCCAACCTGTTCGAGATCAAGGCTGGTGACCTGGCCCGGGAGAAGGGCCAGAACCAGGAGGTCAAGCGGCTCGGCGAGATGTTCAAGACCGACCACACCCAGCTGGACCAGTCGGTCCAGCAGACCGCTTCCCAGTTGGGTGTGCAGCTGCCGGGTGAGCCGACCGCCGACCAGCAGCAGATCCTCGATCGGTTGAGGAACGCCAGGGGCGAGGAGTTCGACCGGCAGTGGGTGACCTCGCAGCTCGCCGGGCACCTCCAGACGATCCAGGCCACCCAGACCGAGATCTCACAGGGTCAGGAGCAGTCGGTGATCCAGCTGGCGCAGACGGCGCTGCCGGTGCTCCAGGCGCACTACGACGAACTGGTGAACCTCGCGCAGCAGCTGGGCATCCCGGTGCCGCAGGCCAGCGCCACCGGCACGCCCAGCCCGAGCGGCACCACCACGCCGGCCCCGGGCGGCACCGAGTCGCCGGGTGGCACCGAGTCGCCGGGTGGCACCACCGAGACGCCGGCTCCGGGCACCAGCTGACGTCACCGCACGGCCGACGGTGGCCGGTCCGCCCTCCGGGGTGGGCCGGCCACCGCGCGTTCACCGGTCAGTCGGCGCCGGCCAGCCCGATCGCGAACGCCTCCTCCAGGTCGTGCTGGGAGTACGCCCGGAACGCGATGTGCGACTCGGTGTTCAGCACGCCGGGCACCTTGGAGATGCTGCCGGCGATGACCTGGGCGATCTGCTCGAACTCCCGGACCCGGACCATGGCGATCAGGTCGACGTGCCCGGCCACCGAGTAGACCTCGCTGACGCCGGGCAGGTTGGCCAGGGTCTCGGCCACCTCGGGGATCGAGTCGGTGGCGCAGTCGATCAGGACGATCGCGGTGATCACTGGACGCTTCTCCGTTCGTCGACGTCGTGGCTCATGCTAGATGTTCACCGGCCGGCGCAGGACCGGTCCGGCGCGGGCCGCTCAGCCCGCCGGCACGGTCAGCGCGTCGCCGCCCGGATCACGTCGCACAGCCGTTCGCCCTCCTCGACGATGGCGCCGGGCCAGACCACCACCCGCTCCACGTCGCCGCGGATCACCGCGCCGGCCCCGACCACCGCGCGGCGGACCCGGCCGGTCACGATCGCGCCGGGATCGAGCAGCTCGCCGTCGCCGGCGGCATGCAGGTTGGCCGCCAGGTAGTCGGCCGGGGTGCCGGTGTCGAAGAACGTGCCGGGGTACGGCACCACCTCCAGCGCCCCGGCGCCTCCGCCGGCCGCCACACCGCCCGGACCAGGTCGCTGAAGGTTGCCGGCAGCTCCCGGACGAGCCGCCAGGGCAGCAGGGAGAACCCGGTGAACTGGTGCCCGTCGAACGTGCCGGAGCGCCGGGTCCGCGGCCGGCTGGCCGAGCAGGCGTACGCTCCGCCCGTCCCAGCCGTCGAGCAGCGCGGCGACGTCCGGCCCGGGGGCGGCCGCCGAATCGGCGAGGTACGCGTCGGCGTTGCCTACCAACACGCCGCGCCCGGCGATCCAGTCCCGCAGCCTGCCGACGCCCCCCGGCGGTGCCCAGCGGGGCGCCCGGCTCGACGGAGAGGTGGGCCCGGGCGCCGACGTGGGCGACCACCTGGTCGGCGAGGTAGCTGGCGTTGACCGCGACCGTCCCCGGACCGGTCAGGCCCAGCCCGGCGAGTCGGGCCAGCGCCCGGTCCAGCAGCGGCACGTTGCCGACCGGGCAGAGCGCCTTGGGCACCCGCTCGGTGAGCGGCCGCAGCCGGGTCCCCTCGCCGGCGGCGAGCACCACCGCGCAGATCCCCGCCGGCGGCACCCGGCGCCGGGTGGCCGGCCGCCTCGGGCGACGGCCGGTCGGGGATCGCGGTCACGCCGCTCGGCCGGTGGGTGGGATCTGCCCGGCCAGCGGCCCGATCCCGTAGTGGCCGAGCAGGAACGCGGTGGCCCGGCTGAGCCGGGGCAGGTCGTCCAGCGGGTGCCAGGCGGCCTCGTAGACCTCCGCGCCGTCCACCGTCAGCTCGGTGTCGACGCCGGCACCTCCGCCTCGAAGACCATGTCGACCCAGCCCTTGGCGTGCACCAGGGCGTTCGGCACGGCCGGGCGGAGCCGGTCGGGGGAGAGCCGGATGCCCGACTCCTCGTACAGCTCGCGGGCGGCGCCGACGACCGGGGCCTCGGCGCGCTGGAGCAGGCCGGCGGGGAGGGTCCAGCTGTACCCGGGCGGTTGGCGCAGCAGCAGGAGCCGGCCGGTCCCCTCGGCCTCGCTGTCCCGGACCAGGGTGACCGCGCCGACGACGTACTTCGGCACGGCGAGCCGGACCAGGCGGCGGCGCATCCCCACCGGAAGGCGGTAGAAGACCTTGTAGGCGACGGCCCGGCCGGTGGCGCGCGAGCGGGGGATCATGACTCCAGGCTAGGCCCTCGGGCCCCCACCCGCGCCCCGGCCCCACCACCCGCGTGCCGACGGCGGGACCGGGCGGGGATCACTGGCGATGGTCGACCAGGTCGATGAGCTGCTGGACGACGGCGTCGGGCTCGACCGCCCGGTCGAAGACCGCCACCAGCAGGGTCTCCAGGTCGGGGTAGCCGAGTTCCTCGGAGAGCCGCAGCAGCGGCAGGTCGCTGGCCAGCCCCCGGTCGTGCTTGCGCAGCGCCAGCCCGATCGTCGCCCGGCCGAGGCGTACCTTGTCGGCGATCGAGATGCCCGGCGAGGTGTGCTCGGCGAACCAGCGGCTGATCTGCATCTGCGCGTGCGGCGACTTGACGAAGCCGAGCCACTCGCGGCGGGGCCCGCGCGGCGCGGAGTCGGCCTCGAAGCCGCTCTCCGCGTCGTTCTCCGTGAAGATCTCCACCACGTCGCCCTCGTCCAGTTCGGACGAGAGCGGCGCCAGCCGGCCGTTGATCCGCGCGGCCAGGCAGTGGTCGCCCCACTCGGCGCCCAGCTCGTACGCCAGGTCGACCGGGGTGGCCCCGGCCGGGAGCACGACCTGCCGGCCGTCGGCGACCACCTGGATCTGGGTCTCGGCCAGGTCGCAGCGCAGCGACTGGAGGAACTGGGCCGGGTCGGGGGCCTCCTGCTCCCAGTCGAGCACCCGTCGCAGCCAGCCCAGCTGCTCGGCCTGGGCCGCCTCGCCGGAGGTGCGGGGGAAGCGGAAGTCGGCGGCGACGCCGTACTCGGCGGAGCGGTGCATCTCGCGGGTGCGGATCAGCACCTCGACGGTGCGGTCCTGCGGGCCGCAGACGCTGGTGTGCAGCGACCGGTAGAGGTTGTTCTTCGGGGAGGCGATGAAGTCCTTGAAGCGGCCGGGGACCGGCCGCCAGCGCCCGTGCACCGCGCCCAGCGCGGCGTAGCAGTCGGTGGCCGGGCCGTCCACCACGATCACGATCCGGGGCAGGTCGAACGGGGCGGTGTGGCCACCGGCGACGGTGTCCTTCCAGATCGAGTAGAGGTGCCGGGGTCGAGGACTCACCTCGGCGTCGACCCGGCTGCGGCGCAGCGCCGTCCTGGTCTGGGCGACCACGTCGTCCAGGTAGGCGTCCCACCCGGGCCGGTCGTGCACGTGCCGGGCGATCCGGGCGTGCTCCTCGGGATGCAGGTGCAGCAGCACCACGTCGTCCAGCTCGCGTTTGAGGGTCTGGATGCCCAGCCGGTCGCAGAGCGGGACGAGCACCTCCTGGGTCTTGCGGGCGATCCGCTCGCGGGACGCCGCCGAGCGCACGCCGAGGGTGCGCATGTTGTGCAGCCGGTCGGCCAGCTTGATGATCAGCACCCGGACGTCCTTGCCCGCCGCGATGATCATTTTGCGGATCGTCTCCGCCTCGGCGGCCTTGCCGTAGAACTCCTTGTCGAACTTGGTCACCCCGTCGACCAGGTGGGCCACCGCGCGGCCGAAGTCCTCACAGAGCGCCTGGAGCGTGTAGCGGGTGTCCTCCACCGTGTCGTGCAGCAGCGCCGCCACCAGGGTGGTGGTGTCCATGCCGAGGTCGGCGCAGATCTGGGCGACCGCCAGCGGGTGGGTGATGTACGGCTCGCCGCTCTTGCGGAACTGGCCGCGGTGCATGTTCTCCGCGATCGTGTACGCCCGGCGCAGCACCGACGTCTCGGCGCTGGCGTGGATGCCGCGGTGGGTGCGGACCAGGTGGTTGACCGGGTCGGTGTCGTTGGTCGGCCAGGTGAGCAGGGACCGCAGCCGGCGGGCCAGCGGCAGCTCCCCGGGCTGGGTCGGGAGCGCGCCCCCCAGGGCGGCGCCGTGTCCGGCGTCGACGTCCACGAGGGACACCTCCTCACCCCGGCTCCGCGATCACCATCTCTGGTAACCGGAAGCAGGCCCACGAAACGGGCAGGACTGCACTCCCTTAACAGCCTAAGTCAGTCACCGTCGTCCGATCGGTCACTTGCTCATGAGCGTTCGGTCGAGAGTTGGTGGGATCCGCCGTTCTCGGCCTTGGCCAGCAGGTCGCGGAAGCGGCCCGCGCCGGACACCGGCGAGGACCACTCGGAGGACATCTCCACCAGCCGGGTCTCCGGTCGTTCCAACCAGGACAGGATCCGTTCGGTCTCCTCGGCGGTGGCGCGGGGCACCGGCCCGTGGCCGGGCTCCACCGTCTCCGCGGTGGCCCGGATCGCGGTGATGGTCGGTCGAGGATGGACCCCGGGCGGGGAGACCCCCGCCCCGGCGAGCCGGCCGTGCCGGACCAGCGCCAGCTCCCAGCCGCCGCCGGGGGCACGCCGGGCCGCGGTCAGCTCGGCGATCCGGGTCAGCCCCGGCC
>NZ_JAEVHN010000188.1:0-10557 GCF_016803375.1 Micromonospora sp. 4G55 | reverse complement strand
GTCGCCCGGGCGCTGCGCGCGCACCAGCCGGAGTTCCTGCTCTACTTCTCCGCTCCCCCCGGCTCCGAGTACCAGGTCACCATGTGGCTGCCGTACCTGGAGCGGCTCGCCGGCCGTTTGTGGTCCTACTGCGGGAGCCGGAGTTCCTGCCGACCGTCGCCGCCGCGACGAGCGCCCCCGTCGTCTACTGCCCGACGCTCAAGGCGATGGACGAGGCGCTGGTGCCGAGCCTGCGGGTGGCGTTCTACGTCAACCACGGCGCGAAGAACAGCCACTGCATCCGGTTCTCCCAGCTCACCCACGTGCAGCTGCACCACGGCGACAGCGACAAGGCGCCGAGCGCCAACCCGGTGTCGGCGATCTTCGACCGGATCTTCGTGGCCGGTCCGGCCGCCGTCGAGCGGTACGCCCGCGCCGGGGTGGAGATCCCGGCGGAGAAGTTCGTCGTGGTCGGCCGCCCGCAGGTCGAGGCGATCGAGGTACGCACCGAGCCGGTCACGGGCCTGGCGCACCCGACCGTGCTCTACACCCCGACCTGGACGGGGCACCACGCCGACGCCAACTACTGCTCGCTGCCGGTGGCCGAGACGCTGCTGCGCCGGCTGCTGGACCGGGGGGCGACGGTGATCCTGCGGGCCCACCCGTACACCTCGCAGAACCCGGCCTCGGCCCGGCAGCTGGCCCGGCTGACCGAGCTGCTGGCGGCCGACCGGGCCCGCACCGGCCGGCAGCACCTCTGGGGCGCCGCGGCGAGCCGGGAGCTGTCCCTGGTCGACTGCGTCAACCGGGCGGACGCGCTGGTCTCCGACGTCTCCGGGGTGATCTCCGACTTCCTCTACTCCGGCAAGCCGTACGCGGTGACCGACATGGGGGTGGACGGCGACGACTTCGTGGCGCGGTTCCCCCTCGCCGGCTCGGGTTACGTGCTGCGGCGGGACATGTCCAACGTGGACGACGTGCTGACCGGGCTGCTGGACACCGATCCGCTGGCCCCGGCCCGGTGGGAGACCCGCCGCCGCTACCTCGGCGACTTCCCCGCCGACTCGTACGCCGACGGCTTCCTCGACGCCGCCCGGCGCGAGCTGGAGCCGGGCTGGAACCCGCCGGCGCCGCGGGCCGCCGACGCGGTGGCGCAGGAGGGGTCACCCCTCTCCCCCACCGCCTGAACGTAGCCGGGGTTACGCCGCTTCCTCTTCTCCCTCAGCCGTTGGCCCAGGCTGCAACGTGGCGAGGAACAAGACAGCCTGTAGTAAGAAGGCTGCAGCGGGTGCGCCGAGATTGTTGATGAAGCCATGCATCAAGTCATTACGGATGTTCCATCCGCCAGCCGGGTTTGCGCAAAGCGTCAGGATGAACCGATACCACGACTCGTCGAGGCCTTTTTGCTTCAGCACCTGGAGCAGTGCGCCCAGCCCTGGGTATTGACCGGGCTTCGACTGTCGTTGTAGGCGGTAGATGCCAGCGTCCAGAGCAATGACGAGATGGCGGGTAACAGCCTCAAGACGTGCAGCGGCTACGTATGCTGCCCCTTCGTAGTCGCCCAACCAGTACCGAACGAAGGTGCGAGCCAATGCCCTTCCGAAATCTGGCTCCACCATAGGAATCTCAGCGAAGAACGAAGCGAGGTCTTCTTCGCTCGGAATCCCGTGCTTTTCGGCGATGCCGTGAAGGGCGCGAGCAATCAGCGGGGACCAGGCCTGAAGAGCGAAGGTCTCGTGGCGCGCCAGTGCTATTTCTTCGCTCTGCTCCTCGGAACCACCGAAGAACCGCGGGAGGTTGTCGGCCCCAAAAATCTCAGTGGGCATTAGATGGGCGAGGACGAAGTTCTTCCGCTCCTCAGCCACAGCCTTGCGCGTCTCCTCGATCCGGCCGGTCAGAGGCCCGAAGCGGGAAAACGCCACTAGGCCATCCCGCCAGGAGGGAGCGTCCGCTATGGGCGCCATGATTTCGCGCATCTCAGCCTCGCTCATCGCAGTCGATGCGGTGATCGAAATCATGCCCAATGATTCTGATCGGAGGCCCTGCAATGCCGCAGCGGCCCTCCCCACCAAATCGGGATCACCCGCCCTCTCGGCAATTTGAAGCGCCTTTTTCAAGTGCCCAGCCCGAACGAGGGAATCAACACCCTGGGCTGCGCCGATCCACAAATCAACCCTCTGTCGAACAAGCGAGGCGCGACCCCTAGCGTCCGCCCTAGAGATTTGGATTTTGAGGATTTGGTCTCGCTGCCAAACATCGTCAAATGCTTCAAAGGCGCGGGTTAGAAGTTCGTCTGCGCGACCTTCGTGCGTTGGTTCTTCGGACAGCACTCGTAGGCCGTGGATCGTCACACCAAATGTCGGCGGATCAGCCTCAATTCCTTCGCGAGCCTGATTCTCTATTGCCAGTAGCGCGGTTCTAGTCAGTTCTCTATTGCCAACAGCTTTCGCCAGCCGTGCCGCGTTGGACAAGCTCTCGATCCTGTCCCGTGCGACCTCCCACTCCTCGGCGGCACGCATATAGGCTAGTGCGGCGGCCTCAGCTCTCTTCCGGCCATCGCCTCGCCTCGCCTCAAAAAGGAGGTGCTCAAGGCGCGCCTTCGCGTACGGGCTTGATACATGTGCTGCCAGGGCTTCCCACATATCTACGACATCTGACGGCACTGATTTCACGTGAGGGGGATACGTTTCCCCATCCGGACCCTCAAAGTATGGGACGAATACAATCCTGGGACGGCCGGAGCTTTCGTCGATGCGAACTTTGTAGCTGAAGGCCCAGGATGCAGCCAGTTCGAGATTGATATCAGTTGGCGACGGCCCGTCGTCAAGATATGGCCCTGGACTAGGCAACTTACTCCGTAGCTGCCACTCTACGTCGTGCACTCGACGACCGGTGACAGAGTCGATTGTCGAGGAAACTGACGCTAGTTCTTCCGTCATCCTTAGCTCCGAGATTGCTTGCTACGGTGAATCGTTCGCAAAAGCCGAAATCGACAAGAAGGCGGTTGCGGCGGTGCATGCGGTGTGCAGGCGAGGGCTGGATCTCGACAACTAGCTGGATTCACGGACCTCGGTTTCCTCTGGCTCGTCGGCTGACCCTATGAGCGAGGTGCCGAACGACGACGAGACAGCTAGCACCAAGAGCCCGGGACACCGTCTACGACGTGGCCAGCGATTTGACCAGGCCTTTCCCTATCCTTCCGTCCAGTCCTGAGCGATCTTCGTTGCCGTGGAGCGACTTCGGACAGCCTCTGCTAAGCCTTGAGCCGGTAAAGGCGCTCGCCTACCTGCCAGCGTCGTCCAAGATAATCGAAGTGGCGAGCTACTGCCTCAGAAGCAACCCTCAATCTGTACCGACCGTCGATCATTTCCGCGACAGACACCTGGGGAGAGGTCAGAAAGTCGAGGACTTCCATGACAGTTTCCCGCGGAATCTCGCGGTTGAGGACGTCGCGCAAAGAGCGCCGCATGGAGGTAATATCCAACCACCCGACCCCTGAAGGCGAAAATTCGTCGTCGGAAAGTGGAGACTCAGCCTCACGGGAGAGGACCTCAACCAATCCTCGCATGGCGAGGGCCCATTCCTCCTTTGTCTTCCATCTCTCCTTGAGTTGATCCCTCCGGTCGGCCTCGCGAAGTGAGGGGTCGATCAAGGGTTCGAGCTGCTCGGCCGTCAGGGGTGTGTCGGCCTGCCGCATAACGGCTTCAGCAATTAGTGTGGTGGAAACGACCGCGACGCGCGCATCACCGTCAAGCACGTCGAGAAGCCGCCGTTCAAATCCCGGACCAATGTAGACGGTAGCTGCGGCGTCATGCTGCTCGCGGTGGTCTGCCAACGTCGCAGGCTTGGCTTGCTCCTCCGGAACCAGCCCATTGGCTGCGCTCTTGGTCTCGATTGTATAGACGGATCCCAGGCGTCCTGGTCGGGTTCGAACAATACCGTCAGGCTCGCCATTTCCGCCGATGTGAGTTGCGGGAAGCCCAAGGAAATCGAGAGCCTTGACTGCTGCAATTTCTAGGTCGACTGACTTATCACTTCGCTTGGCGGCCTGAAGAAGATCTTCGGCAATCTTTCCTACCATCCCTTCGGTGGTCGACGAACTCACATTGTCAGCGATTCGCGGTGAAATGTCGGCGGGCAACGTACTGGCATCTTCGTCGGCTGTATTTACTTTCGGGGAATCGGAAGTAACTTCTTGGACTGATACCGAAACGGGATCGACTGGATCAATCCCAGGCATCGATCGGCGAAACGCTCTGCCCAAGGCTGTCGCTTTGAAGTTCTTATTCCCTACATTGACAATCAAGCCCGTGGCCTCTAGCAACGCCATTCTACTGGTCATTGCGCCGCGCTTGATTGGCTCGTATCTTCCGTTGAAGGAATACCTGCCAGACCGCAATATCAGACCTGCGAATGTCAACCTTCCGGCGACTTCAAGCTCATGTATGATTTCGCTGAAGTACCAGACATTCGAATGCATGATACGGGCAAGGTCAATGTCGTAGCCCGTCGTTACCCACGCCGCGCCCGCCGGTGTTGCGACCCATTCGTCGGCAGATGCCCGCTGGATTAGTCCCATGATCTTCAGGGAACCTACCACGGAACTAGCACCAGGGTCTCCGAAGCCGAAGACTTCAATCGCCTTGTTCATTAGGGCGCGATTGTCTGTCGGGTTCGCGCAAGTTTCTACGATCGCCCTAATATTCTCGATGCCGGCAGGACCGCTCAGTCTAGGCACATGCAGGCCACCCGCCCTGTGTCGGGCATCCGGGGTCTTGCTCAACCGCTTCATGAGTGCGTCAATAGCCGCTGGCGCCGGCCGGAAGTCGGTAGGTGACGATATGCTCGCGTCCGGCTCGTAGACCTGCAGTTTTGAAAGGAGCTCTCGCCCGCCCTCGGAGAGATGTACTGAGTGGCTATAGGTACTCACTACTCCGGCTGCCACCATCCACTTTATCCTTGAGTGAACTGGCCCAGGCGTCGTCCAGCCAAAACCGTATTTATCAGAGGCTAGAACGAGCAAGTTCCTCTGTGAGACGGGGCCAGCCCTGAGCTCGTTGAGGATTTCACCAATGAATCTGGTGTGTTCGTGGAATATCTCGATGAGATGACTTGGATCCTGCTCGATGAGCCAATCTTTGCCCAGGTCCGAGAGTTGCACCATTGAGCCTTCACGGCGGAACAAGCCCGACCTCGAGATGGGCATAATTGCGGTGCCAATAGAGACCGGACTTTCCGAGTCCGGCCACGCGAATGCCTCGTCTTTGTGTACACCGTCGTTCACAATTTTGAGAAGCCGTGCCAAATTTTCCAGCAAATAAGATCGATCGCCCGGAATGGCCCCAAGGACAGGATAGCGAGCGTGCCAGGACTGGGCAGTTGTCGAGCGGTTCTGCGGCGCACGGCGGGGGGACCTAGGCATGAACGACAGGCTACCAGGACGCACTACAGAGACTTACTGACGCGCGGCTCGTGCTTCAAAATCACTTCTCTCGTGATCACCAAGTATGTTCTCAGCTGCGCAAATGGGTGCGCAAAGGTTTAAGCGGGACAACTCCCGACCTCATACTCACCGACGTTGCCGAAACGTTCTCATCAGGATCAAGGCGCCGCGCAAGCGCGGCGCTCGCCCGGCGCACTCGGCCTGCTGGCGGCCTCCGGCCGGCATCAGCCGGCGCACCGGGCGGCAGGTCCGTATGTACGGGGACACTGAGGCCGTGACGATCGCGGGCGGGGTGACCGACGTCGAGGCTGGGGCGATCGCTGCCGCGCCGCTCCGCGGCTTGCCGACGTGTAGCAGCCCACCAGTCGGCAGCAGCCCAGGCAGCCGAGAGCCTGCATCGGTCAGCTGTGGACAACGGACAACACGACCTCTAGGCCGAACTAAAACCGGAGTGACGCGCTGCCACGGGCGTGTCAACCTAGCGCCTGTGGATGAAGACCTGAGCCCGCGCCCGAGTGGTAAGAACTCAGCCCTCGTGCATGCCTGGTTGTGGGCAATGGCTGTAAGCGCTCAGGCAGCCCGCCTGGTCACGGCAGCTGGCGGCCCGGGGCACCCCCCCGAGGCGTTCATGCTGATCGTCGCACTCCGAAACGTTCGTCGTGCTGCCCGTATGGCTCACTCTCATATGCGTGTCCCACAGGCGAAGGAGCAGCTTGCGGAAGCGCTGGTTGACTTCGATTTGGCCCTACCAGGGATCACCGACGCGCGGAACGTGGTCGAGCACTTCGACGAGTACAGCATTGGAATCGGGCAGCTACAACGTGCCCAGCTCCGGGATGAACCGTCACTAACCCCCGGTGAGCTGGCAGACACCTTCGCTGTGCGCTTCGGCTGGACCGATTCTGACGAGCGGCGCCCGCAGCTGCGGGTAGGACAGCACGTGATCGAGATAGGTCGAGCCGGAGATGCCGCGAGCCTCCTTGTAGACGAGATCTGGGCGGCCTTGAAAACCGAAGAGGGGACGCCAACGTCGCGAAGCGCGGCTTGGGCCATCCATCAGGCTCAAAAAAACGAAAGGCTTCGCCGGAGGCCCCAGCTCCCGCGTCGCGGCGATGGTGCAGAGTACGTGCAATGATCTTGACTCGTCCGGCCCGTGATTGACCTGGACGTCCAGGTCAAGGGCGCACTCGCCAGCCTGCCTCAGTCGCCTTCCTAAACCGTGGTCGCAGCGGCAAGACGCTCCTATGCCGCGTCAAGTGGTTGGGGTGGGGTTTCGAGGCGTCGGTAGAGCTCTCGGGCGATGTAGCGCTTGAGGCAGCGTTTGATTTCGCGGTCGGTTTTGCCTTGCGTGCGGCGGCGGTCGGCGTAGGCGCGGGTGCGGGGGTCGCGTTGCAGGCGGCAGAGGGCGACGGTGTGCAGGGCGCGGTTGAGTTGCCGGTCGCCGCAGCGGTTGAGCCGGTAGCGGACGGTCTTGCCGGACGAGGCGGGGATGGGTGCGGTGCCGGCGAACATGGCGAACGCGGCGTCGTCGCGGCAGCGGCCGGGGTGGGACCAGGCGGTAAGCACGATGGCGGCGACGATCGGGCCGACCCCGGTCAGCGCGAGCAGGTCGGGGCGCCAGGAGCGCACGATCGCGCGGATCGCTGTCTCGTGCTCGGCGGCTTCGGCTTCCAGGAAGCGGACGCGGCGGCCCAACTGCCGCAACACGGTCAAGCTGGTGAACACCTCGACATCGGCGTTGGGGCGCAGCCGCGTGGCGGTGGTGAGCATGACTCGAGTGCTCTGGCCGCGGAACCGGGCCCGCACCACCTCGGGGGCGGTGATCACCAACGCGTGCAGCTGCCGCTGGGCGTCGGAGCTGGCTTCCACGGCTGCGCGGCGGGCGGTCAGCCGTGCCTGCAACGCCGCCCGTTGCGCGCCGGTCTTGGGCTGCGCCAGTCGGGTGCGGGCCAAGGCATCGCGGGCAGCTCGTTCGGCGTCGATCGGGTCGGACTTCGCCCCGGCGCGGCGGGCCGGACGCAGCGGTCGGTCCAGCTCGACGACCAGTTCACCGGCATCGGCCAAGTGGCGGGCCAGGCCGGCGCCGTAGCCACCGGAGCCTTCCAGCGCCCAGGCCCGCAGCCCCGAGTGTTGCTCGGCCAAAGCCACCAGCTCGGCATAGCCGTCCGGGTCGGTGCTCACCGTGGCTCGGGCCAGCACCCCGCCAGTGCGGGTGTCGAGGACCGCGGCGGTGTGGGTGTCTTTGTGGGTGTCGACGCCGACGACGACCTCGACCAGTTCTGCCAGCATGGACATGCGTTCTGTCCTCACCGTGGGGACGCAAGGGTCCGGTCCGGTGCGGAGATGGCAGGACTGTGATGAGACACGCCAGCCGCTAACTGGCGGCCAAGCTCCTGATCAGGCCAAACGTCTCCCGCCGGGCCGGTGCCGGCAGCAGCAGGCGGACAAGTCCGGCCGAAGGCACGAAGCCAGTCAGAGCAAGAGTCACGCCCGCCACTGCCAGCTATCAGCTCACCACCACTGAACCGACCCCGCCATGCTCACAGTCAGCCGAGACCGAGCCGGTGCAACGCGAGGGCCACGAACCCGCGCACCGACCGGTCCCAGCCGGGTACTTCGGCATCGACGTCGGAGCTGCGGGCGTCGATGAGGACGTCGAGGGCCAGGTGGGGTAGCTGGTCGCCGAGCCGGTACGCCAGTCCCACCGCCGCCGTGACCCGGACGACCGCTGTATTCGCGGACAGCAGCTCGCGGAGGCGGGCGTCGATCCGCTCCCAGCCGACCGGACAGTGGGCGAGGGTCAGGTTGGCGCTCGCCCGGGTGGCGGCGCGGGCCTCGTCACCAGGGACCGCGATGAGCCCGGCCAACGCGGCCTCGTCAGGTGCGAACCAGACGAGTAGTTCCGCGGCGTACGCGGCCAACTGCGGGTCCGGATCGGTGAGCCAGCGGACGTACCGGTCGGTGTGCCGGGCTCCAGCATGGAAGGCGTCGGCCTCCCAGCGGACCGCCACGTTGTCAGCCAGCTCCGCGACCTCTTCGTGCTCGAACAGGTCTTCGGCCTCCAGATGCCGCTGCACCAGGGCCGCCTGGTCGTCGGTGATCCCCTCGGCAGCGGCGAAGGTCCGCCGCGGGTCGAACGGCAGGTCGTCGTCGCGCCGGTCACCGAGCACCACCGAACGGAGCAGGTCGGCCACCGTTGCCCGGTCCGGGGTGTCCGGGTCGTCAACGAGCGCCACCAGGAACGGCACCACGTGACAGCTTGCCCCCCACCGCGTGCCCTGGTGGTAGACGTTGCCGAACAGCTCGGACAAGGCACGGCGCCGGACCGGCACCTCCGCCGAGCGCAACGCCCGCAACTGGTCCGGTACGTCGACGGCCGGCCCATACGCGTGGTGCAGCGACCCCCACGGGACCTCGTCGAGCCCGGCAAGCGGGTCGGTCAGTTGATCCATCCAGCGGTTCTACCAGCAGCGGGCAGGGAGCCGACAACAGCGGCTGACATCACTCGTTGACATCAACGATGGCGGCCGAAGCCGGATGAGTGCGAACGGGCGTCGTATCCGACCCGAGCCTAGTGGACGCCAGCGGACGCTACGACTCTTGACGAGCGCGCCTTGTAGGCGAGGCGTCAGGCAGCAGCAGTCTGCGATGGTTGCGACGCCGGACGGCACCATAATGGCCGCATGGCAAAGCCGATGATCGACGGGCAGTGGCAGCAGTTCGTCTCGTACGGCACCCCCACCGGCAAGCTCGCGACGACACGGGCCGACGGCTCGCCGCACGTCGTCCCAGTGTGGTTCGTACTCGACGGCGACGACGTGCTGTTCAACACCGGCAAGACCTCCGTGAAGGGCCGCAACCTCGCCCGCGACGGCAGGGCCGTGCTGTGCGTCGACGACGAGAAACCGCCGTACGCGTTCGTGACGCTGCGTGGGCGCCCAACGATCACGGAGGACCTGCCCGAGATGCGGCGGTGGGCGACCCGGATCGCCGAGCGCTACATGGGGCCGGACCTGGCCGAGGCATACGGGGCGCGCAACGCCGTGCCGGGCGAGCTGCTGGTGCGCCTGACCGTGGAGAAGGTCATCGGGCACACCGCCATCTCCGACTGAGCGACCGCCCGCGCGGAAACAGCGAGGAAGCATCGAACGTGCCGCCTGCGACCGACATGTCACGACAACCGGCGGCGTGGCAGCCGAGCTGAGCGGCACGGGATGACAACCGACCGCAGCAGACGCTGCACCGCACCGGTGTTCACACCGAAGAGCTCACAGGCGCAGGGCGAGGCGCTTTGCATTTACAAGCGGGGTATCGAACCGATTGCAGCGGCGAGTGCTCGGCGAGCTCAACGCCAAGTGCTGGCGGTTCACTCCAACGGCGGAGGAGTGAGCCAGGCGAGGGGTTGGCCGCTGAGGGCGGCGTCGGCGAGGCGGTGCGCACTCGCGGTCTGGAGCGCCGCCCGTGAGCTGTCAATCCAGCGCTGCACGTTGTCGATGCCCTGATGGCGGTACTCGACGGCCTGGACGAGGCATTCCAGCTTGTCAGCGTCGCGAGCGACGACGGCTTCGGGCGTCTCCCCCGCTTCGTACTCGGCGACGGCGGCAGTGATGACGTCGGCGACGGCCGGTGGGCAGGTGGCAACCTGGTCGGCGGTCACGGCGGTGTTGGGCTTGGCGGTGAGGTAGCGCTTGGCGATGTGCGGGATGTCGGTGATCCGGGTTTCCTGGGTGTCGTGCAGGACGCACAGCATCGACACCCGAGCCGGGTCGGCGCCCTCCATGGCGGCGAGCATCATTCCGATGAGCGCGGTCCGAAACGAATGCTCAGCGATGGACTCAGGGTGCTTGACGCCGGCGAACCACCAGCCGGTGCGGGCGGCGCGTTTGAGTACGCCGGCTTCGAAGATGAAGGTCATTGCTCCGGCGCAGTCCTGGTCGTCGCTCATCTGCCCGTCCCTGTGCCGGTGAGTCCGTCCGCCCGCAGGCTGTAGACGATAGAGGTTAGTTCCTGCCGGGACTGTGGGGAGATCCGGTCGCTGTCGAGGAGCCGGACAGTGCGGGCGAGGAGTGCCCGACTCGCGGCTGGGTTGTCGAGAGCGAGGCCGCGCCGTGCGGCCAGCAAGGCCCAGATGTTGT
>NZ_JAEVHN010000187.1:0-10576 GCF_016803375.1 Micromonospora sp. 4G55 | reverse complement strand
CCGGCACCACCGGGGTGCCGAAGGCGGTGCTGCACTCGCACGCCAGCCTCTTCGCCGCCACCCGGCACCTGCTGTCCATGCCGCAGGCGCAGGGCACCAGCCGGATCCTCAACGCGCTGCCCGCCCCGCACACCGCCACCGTGCTGATGGTCAACCAGGCGCTGGGCAACCGGGCGGAGATGCTGCTCCTGTCCGAGCAGGGCGGCGAGCGGGTGCTCGACGCGATCCAGCGCTGGCGCCCGGACGGGGTGTTCGGCTTCTCCGTCACCTGGGCGGAGCTGGCCCGCTTCGACCTGTCCGGGTACGACCTGGACTCGGTGCGGCTGTGGTTCAACACCGGCGACTGCTCGCACGAGCCGCACGTGCGGCGCCTCGTCGCGGTCGGCTCCCGGGACACCGTCACCCGCGAGGGCGTGGTGCGGGTGCCCGGCTCGGTCTTCATCGACGGGCTCGGCTCCAGCGAGATGGGCCACTCGATGTTCCACATCACCCACACCGCCGACACCGACCGGTACGGCCGCTGCGTCGGCCGTCCCTACCGGTTCACCCGGGTGGCGGTGCTCGATCTCGACGGCGACGAACTGCCGCCCGGCGAGGTGGGCTGGCTGGGCATCGACTCGCCCTCGCTGTTCCGCGGCTACTGGAACGACTCGGTGACCACCCACCGGTCCCGGCTGCGCGGCTGGTACCTGACCGGCGATCTCGTGTACGCCGACGCCGAGGGCCGCTACTACCACCTGGACCGGGCCGTCGACTCGGTCGAGCTGGGCGACGGGCGGCGCTTCTTCACCGCGCTGTCGGAGGAGCGCATCCTGGCCGCCTGCCCCGACGTCACCGACTGCACCGTGGTGATCGTCAAGCAGGACGAGGCCACCGTCGTCACCGACGTGCTGCTGGAACTGGCCGCCGGCGCCGATCCGGGGACGGACCGCACCGGGGCCGTCCGCGCCGCGCTCGGGGCGGACGTCGGCGCGACCCTGCGCCGGGTGGTGCCGGTCGCCTCCGCCGACATCCCGGTCACCGTCACCGGCAAGGTACGCAAGGTGGCGCTGCGCGAGCGCTACCTGACCGAGTCGCCGGCATGAGCGCCGTCATCACCGGGATGGGGCTGTTCAGCCCCGTCGGGCGGGGCGTGGCGGCCACCTTCGACGCGCTGACCACCGGGAAGTCGGGGCTGGCCCGGCCGCCCGAGGGGCACCCCGCCCGGGAGTCGCTGGAGGTCGCCGGGCTGTTGCCGCCGATCGACCCGCGCACGGTCGCCTCCGGCCCGGAGACCAAGGTGCTCGACCGGATCGTGGTGCTGGCGCTGCTCACCGCCGCCGACGCGCTCGCCGACGCCGGGATCGAGGTCGGCCGGGACGTCGACCCGGCGCGGATCGGCGTGATCGTCGGCGGGGTCGGCGGGATGTCCACGCTGGAGACGCAGGTGGTGGCGCGGGCCGCCCGGGGGCGGGCGGCGGTCAGCCCGTACCTGCTGACCGGGATCCTGCCGAACATGCCGTCGGCGCGGATCGCCATCGCGCACGGCATCCGCGGTTACAGCTCCGCGGTGGGCACGGCGTGCGCCTCCGGCGCGCAGTCGGTCGCCGACGCGGTCCGGCTGATCCGGGCCGGGGAGGCCGACGTGGTGCTCTGCGGGGCCAGCGAGGCGCCACTCTTCCCGACCTTCGCCGACACCTTCGGCAACGCGAGGGCGCTGGCCCGCGGCTGGGCGGATCCGACCCAGGCCAGCCGGCCGTTCGACACCCGGCGCAACGGGTTCGTCCTCGCCGAGGGGGCGGCGCTGCTGGTGCTGGAACGCGCCGAGCACGCCGCGGCGCGCGGCGCCACCGCCTACGCCGAGGTGACCGGGTACGGCGCGACCACCGACGCGTACCACCCGACCGCGCCCCGGCCCGACGGGGCAGGCGCGGCCGAGTGCATGCGGCGGGCGCTCGCCGGCGGGGGAGTGTCGGCGGGCGACGTCGGCTACGTCAACGCGCACGGCACCGGCACCAAGCTCGGCGACATCGCCGAGACCAGGGCGCTGGCGACGGTCTTCGGCGTCGGCGGGGTGCCGGTCAGCTCCACCAAGGCGCTCACCGGGCACCTGCTCGGCGCGTCCGGGGTGGTGGAGGCGGCCGCCTGCGCGCTGGCCCTCGGCGCGGGGCTGCTGCCGCCGACGTACCACCTCGACGACCCGGACCCGGACTGCCCGGCGGACCACATCCGGGTCGAGCCCCGGGCGACCGGGACGGAGTTCGCGCTGACCAACTCGTTCGGCTTCGGCGGCCAGAACGTCAGCCTGCTGCTGCGGCGCACCGCCGGGGCGCGGGCCGCCGGGCCGCACAGGTGACAACCCGGGCGGTACGCGCCCGGACCGCACTCACGGGGGGACATGGGGAAGGGCTGGAGATGGACATCCGTGGAATAGACCACATCGAACTGTACGTGGGGGACGCGCGGCAGGCCGCCTTCTACTTCGGCACCGCGATCGGCTTCCAACTGCGGGGCCAGGGGGGACCGGAGACCGGGCTGGCCGGGCAGCGCTCGCTGCTGCTCAGCCAGGGCGACATCCGGATGCTGCTCACCTCCGGGCTGACCGCCGGGCACCCCGCCTCGACCTACGTGCAGCGGCACGGCGACGGGATCGCGGTGGTGGCGCTGGAGGTCGGCGACGCCGCCGGGGCGTACGCGGAGCTGGTGGCCCGGGGTGCGACCGGGGTGAGCGCGCCGCGGACCTGGACCGGCGCGGACGCCGAGGTGGTGACCGCCGAGGTCGGCGGCTTCGGCGACGTGCTGCACCGGCTGGTGGAGCGGCGCGGCGACCGGACGGAGTTCCTGCCCGGGGCGGTGGAGACGACGCCGCCGGTCACCGACGACGACAAGCTGCTCTCCGAGATCGACCACCTGGCGGTCTGCGTGCCGCCGGGGCAGCTCGACGAGACCGTCGCGCACTACGAGCGGGTCTTCGGCTTCGCGCAGATCTTCGAGGAGCACATCGAGGTCGCCGGCCAGGCGATGAACTCCACGGTGGTGCAGAGCCCGTCCGGGCGGGTCACCCTGGTGCTGCTGGAGCCGGACGCGGGCCACCGCCCCGGCCAGATCGACGCGTTCCTCACCGAGCACCACGGCGCCGGGGTGCAGCACCTCGGGCTGCGCACCGACGACATCGTCACCGCCGTCGGGGCGCTGGCCGAGCGGGGGGTGCGCTTCGCCGGCACCCCCGGGGCCTACTACGACGACCTGGAGCGGCGGGTCGGCCCGGTCGACGCGCCGCTGGACCGGCTGCGCGACCTGAGCATCCTGGTCGACTCCGACCACGGCGGGCAGCTGTTGCAGATCTTCACCGAGTCGATGCACGTGCGCCGCACCCTCTTCCTCGAACTGATCGAGCGACGCGGGGCGCGCACCTTCGGCAGCGGCAACATCAAGGCGCTCTACGAGGCCAAGGAACGGGAGCTGGCCGCGGCGGGGGCAACCCCCGCCGTCGCGGTCGGCACGGCACGAGGGGTTGGGGCATGACCACCACGGAGTTCCATCCGACGCTGACCGCCGAGGAGGAGGCGTTGCTCCCGTCCGACGAGGACGTGCGCTTCTACGCCGAACACGGCTGGTACCTGTCGAAGAAGCTGCTCACCGACGAGGAGGTGGACGCGCTCACCGCCGCCGCCGACCGCTACTACGGCGGCGAGCGCGACCGCCGCCTGCCGGTGCGCCCGCCGAAGCTCGCCTACTGGGAGCCGGCGAAGGGCCCGGTGCAGCGGCACAACGACTACGTCCACCACGAGCACGACGGGCTCGCGGCGATCCTGCGCAAGCCGCTGATCGGGGCGGTCGCCGCCCGGCTGGCGCAGGCCGACGAGATCCGGATCTTCCAGTCCACGTTGATCTACAAGCCGCCGATCTCCGGCGAGCCGTCCAACATCGTGCCCTGGCACTTCGACAAGCACTACTGGGCGTCCTCGTCGTCGGAGAAGATGCTCACCGCCTTCATCCCGTTCCACGACTGCGGGGAGGAGATGGGCACCATCACCATGGTCGACGGCTCACACCGGTGGCAGGAGATCGGCGCCGACGACACCGTCGTACGGCACTTCGCCGACCGGGACCGCAGCCAGCTCGAGGAGATGCTGGCCGAGAACGCCGCGTACAACGGCGCGGAGATCCGCAAGATCCCGATGGTGATCCCCAAGGGGCACCTGAGTTTCCACCACTGCCGCACCTACCACGGCAGCGGCGCCAACGTCAGCGGCCGTCCGCGCCAGGCGATCTCGCTGCACCTGCAGGACGGCGACAACGCGTGGCGGGAGTATCCGCTCTCCGACGGCACGCTCGCCGCGTACAACCACGACGTGCTGGTCCGCCGCACCCACGAGGGGCGGCCCGACTACACGGACCCCGAATACTGCCCGGTCATCTGGCGCGACCGCGCCCAGCAGGGAGGCTGACATGTCACGGTACGACTGGGGGAGGACGCATCCGGGCATCGAACGGCTGGAGCAGGCGGTGACCGACCGCCGCGACGTGGTGGTCCGGCACCCGCTCTACGCCAACCTGGACACCCACGAGGCGCTGGTCACCTTCATGGAGCACCACGTCTTCGCGGTCTGGGACTTCATGTCCCTGCTGAAGTCGTTGCAGCGGCAGCTCACCTGCGTCACGGTGCCGTGGATCCCGACCGGGCCGACCGGCAGCCGCCGCCTGATCAACGACATCGTGCTGGTGGAGGAGAGCGACGAGCTCGGCGAGGGCTTCATCAGCCACTTCGAGCTCTACGTGCGGGGCATGCGGGAGGCCGGCGCGGACACCACCGCCGTGGACGCGCTGGTCGAGCTGCTGCGGGCCGGCCGCCCGGTGGCCGCCGCGCTGGCCGAGGCGGGTGTCCCGGCGCCGTCGGCGCGGTTCGCCGCCACCACCTGGAAGATCATCGAGTCGACCCCGGTGCACTGCCAGGCCGCCGCCTTCGCCTTCGGCCGCGAGGACCTGATCCCCGACATGTTCCTTCAGGTCGTCGCCGTCAACGAGCGCAGCAACCGGCTGCACACCTTCGTCGACTACCTGGAGCGGCACATCGAGGTCGACGGGGAGCAGCACACCCCGATGGCGATGCAGATGCTCGCCGACCTGTGCGGCGACGACGACGCCAAGTGGCAGGAGTGCGCCGACACGGTCAACCTGGCGCTCACCGCCCGGGCCGCGCTGTGGGACGACATCCTCGTCGCCGTCAAGGAGGGGCGCGACCGGTGACCGACGCCGACCCGGTCCGGCTCTACCGCACGGTACGGCTGATCCGCCGCTTCGAGGAGCGGGCCGTCGAGCTGGTCCACTCCGGGGCGATCGTCGGCGGCATCCACCCGTACCTCGGTCAGGAGGGGATCGCCGCCGGGGTGTGCGCCGCGCTGCGCGACTCCGATCTGGTCACCGGCACCCATCGCGGGCACGGGCACGTGCTGGCGAAGGGTGCGACCCGGCCCGGATGATGGCCGAGCTGCTGGGCCGGGAGACCGGGCTGAACCGGGGCCGGGGCGGCTCGATGCACGCCGCCGACTTCTCCCTCGGGGTGCTCGGCGCCAACGCCATCGTCGGCGCCTCCGGGGCGATCCTCACCGGCGCGGTCTGGGCCCGCCGGCGGCGCGGCGACGACGTGGTGGGGGCGACCTTCTTCGGTGACGGCGCGGTCAACGAGGGGATGCTGCTGGAGGCGTTCAACCTGGCCGCGCTCTGGCGGGTGCCGGTGCTCTTCGTCTGCGAGAACAACGGCTACGCCACCACCATGCCGGTCGCCGGCGCGGTGGCCGGCACCATCGTCGGCCGGGCCGAGGCGTTCGGCATGCCGGCCGCCGTCGTCGACGGCCAGGACCCGGAGACTGTACGCGACGCCGCGGCCGCCGCCGTCGCGCGGATGCGCGCCGGCGGCGGCCCGGAGCTGGTCGAGGCCCGCACCTACCGCTTCGACGCCCACCACACCTTCGAACACACGGTACGCCTCGACTACCGCCCGCCGGAGGAGGTGGCCGAGGGCCGCTCCCGGGACCCGGTGCACATCCAGGGCGCGCGGCTCGCCCCGGCGGACCGGGCGGCCGTCGACGCGGAGGTCGAGTCGACGCTCGACGCGGCCGTCGCGTTCGCCCTGGCCAGCCCCGAGCCCGACCCGGCCGGCGCGCTGGACCACCTGTACGCCAGTGGGCTGACCGCCCGGACGGGAGGTGGCTGATGCCACGGCTGTCCTACCGCAAGGCGCTGACCCGGGCGCTCGCCGACGAACTGGCCCGCGACGAGGCGGTGTTCCTGCTCGGCGAGGACATCCGGGTGGCCGCGTCGAACGTCACCGCCGGCCTGCTCAAGCGGTTCGGGCCGGAGCGGGTCCTGGACACGCCCCTGTCCGAGCAGGCGTTCACCAGCTTCGCCACCGGCGCGGCGCTGGCCGGGCTGCGCCCGGTGGTGGAGTTCCAGATCCCGTCGCTGCTGTTCCTGGTCTTCGAGCAGATCGTCAACCACGCGCACAAGTTCCCGCTGATGACCGGCGGGCAGTGCGCCGCCCCGGTCACCTACCTGGTGCCCGGCTCCGGCTCCCGGACGGGCTGGGCGGGGCAGCACTCCGACCACCCGTACTCGCTCTTCGCCCACGTCGGGATCGTCACCGCGGTGCCGGCCACCCCGACCGACGCGTACGGGCTGCTGGTCTCGGCGATCCGGCACGACGACCCGGTGGTGGTCTTCGCCCCGGCCGGCGCGCTGGACGTCCGCGAGGACGTCGACTTCGCCACCCTCGCCCCGGTGCCGTTGGGCCGGGGCGTGGTGCGCCGGGCCGGCGACGACGTGACCGTGGTCGCCGTCGGGCACCTGGTGCACGACGCGCTCGCGGTCGCCGGGGAGCTGGCCGACCAGGTCTCGGTCGAGGTCTTCGACCCGCGCACGCTCTACCCGTTCGACCTCGACGGGCTGGTCGACTCGGTGACCCGGACCGGGCGGCTGGTGGTGCTCGACGACTCCAACCGGTCCTGCGGCATCGCCGGGGAGATCATCGCCAGTGTCGTGGAACGGGTGCCGCTGGCCGCCCCGCCCCGGCGGGTCACCCGCCCGGACGGCGCGGTGCTGCCCTTCGCGCCCGCGCTGGACCGGGCCGTACAGCCCGGCCGGGCGGCCCTCACCGCCGCCATCCACCACGTGACCAAGGACGGATCATGATCGATGTGAACTACCCGTGGCCGGCGGCCGGCCGGGCGTGGACCGACCTGCCGGAGGCGGCCCGCCGGGCGATGGTCGCCGCCGGGGCGCAGGAGTGGGAGCGGATCTTCCACGGCCGGGCGACGTACAACAAGCAGTGGCGGCTGGCCCGGCCGACGGTGCTGACGGCCGACTCCTTCCGCGAGCTGAACGAGGTCTGCGACCGGATCGCCCAGCTCATCCTGGACGCCTGCCGGCGTCGTGCCCGTACGGCGGGGGAGCTGCGGCGGCTGCTCGGCGTGCCGGCGGGGGAGACCCGGCTGCTCGACGAGGACGAGCCGCTGACCGAGGCGCTGCTGGCCGCGTACCGGCCGGACGTGCTGCTCTCCGGCGGGGAGCCGCGGATCGTCGAGTACAACATCGACAGCAGCCTCGGCGGCGGCTTCGACGCCGACACGGTGATCCAGCGGTTCGCCCAGCTCTACCGGGAGCGCGGCCTGCTCGACGGCGTGCCGGCGCGGCCGGCACCGTCCCTGCTGGACCAGCGGTTCGTGGCGATCCGCGACGAGCTGGGCCTTGCCGACGGGGCCCGGGTGGCGCTGCTGATGGACTTCGACGCCGAGTACCCGGGGCTGGACGACCCGGAGACGTTCATCCGGATCCTCTCGCCCCTGGCGGACCAGGCCCGGCGCTTCGGCATCGACCTGGTCATCGCCCCGGTCGCCACCGCCACCCTGGACGCCGACCGGCGGCTGGTGGTGGGCGGCGCGCCGGTGGACGCGCTGTTCCGGCTCTTCGTGCCCAACCGGGTCACGCCGAGCGCGGGGCTGGAGGCGGTGGCGGGGGCGCTTGCCGCCGGCACCCTGCCGATGTTCGTCAGCGCCGCCGCCTGGCTGCTCGGCAACAAGGTCAACTTCGCCTGGCTCTACGAGGACCTGGACCAGCTCCCCGCCGACGACCAGGCCCTGATCCGCCGGTACGTGCCGCACACGGTGGTGCTGACCGAGGCCGAGCTGGACCGGGCGCTGGCCGAGCAGGCGGAGCTGGTGGCCAAGCCGGCCGACGGCTCGGCGGGCCACGACGTGCTGATCGGCCCGGAGCTGAGCGCGGCGGCCTGGGCCGACGGGGTGCGGGCGGCCGTGGCGCGGGGCGGCAACATCCTGCAGCGGTACATGCCGGCCGACCGGGTGGCGATGGACTTCGTGCAGATCGAGACCGGGGAGGTGGTCACCGCCGAGGTGCCGTACAGCATCGCCCCGTACCTGTTCGGCCGCACCGGCTCCGGCGCGCTGGCCCGGGTCGGCTACCCCGGCTGCGAGGGGGTGCTCAACCTCGCCCGGGGCGTCCTGATGACCGGCATCCTGCTCACCGACTGAGCCGGCCGAGGATCGCCTGTCGTCTCCGGCGGGACCGGTCGGGGCCGGCGTCGGGAGACGACAGACGATCCCGGGTCACGGCCGGGATGCGCCTCGGGCGGCGAGGTGGGCGCCGAGCCGGCGTACCGTCTCCGCCGCCGCGATGGCGTCGCTGCGGGCGCTGCCGTGCCGGCCGTCGCTGCTGTACAGCGACGCGTCCGCGCCGGCCGGGTGGTCGGTGAGATGCACGTGCACCGTGCCCAGCCGCGCGGCGAGCCGCCCCGTGTGCGCGGAGAGCAGGCGCATCCGCTGGCCGAGTCCGGGCCGGACCTGCTCCGGGACGGCCGGGCTGTGCGAGACGTCGAACATGCCGACGGTGACCACGTCCGCCCCGGCCTCCCGCAGCGCACCGATCATCGCGGCCAGCTCGACGTCGACCGCGTCCGGGTCGAAGGCCGGCCGGAACGCGTCGTTGCCGCCGCAGACCAGCAGCGCCAGGTCGGGATCGAAGGCCAGGGCCGCGTCCAGCTGCGCCGCGCGCACCTCGTGCGCCCGCAGCCCCCGCCGGCCCAGGTTGAGGTACGCCAGCCCGGGGCGGGCCGCGCGCAGCTCGGCGGCGATCCGGTCCGCCCACTGCACCGGCGGGTACCCGTCGACCGGCTCGCACATCCCCTCGGCGACGCTGTCGCCCAGCACCACGAACCGGCGCCACGGATGCCCGGCGAGCAGCGCGGCGCTCTCTCCCTCGCGCAGGCAGTACGGATCGGTCGCTTCGGTCAGCGTCGATGGCATGGCCGGCAGGCTAGCCGACCCGGGCGGCGGGCGTCGACACCCGTCCTTCAGCCGGTCAAGGAGGCCCTGAGCAAGTACGGCGTCGCCGTCTTCTGACCCCGGCCCAGGTGGCCTCCCCGGAGCGCGATACCGGGGAGCCACCTCACGTTGCGGACCGGCGTCGTCTGCGGCGTCGGCTGCGGGCCCGGTTGCCCAGCTGCGGCGGCCCGGTCGGGCCGTGCCGCTGCCGTTCCAGGCGCCGGCGGGCCCGCTTCGACAGGTTCTCATCCGGGTCGCCGGGACGGAACACCCCCCAGACGACCCACCCGGCCATACTCAGGAACGCGAGTCCGCCGCCGCCGGCGGTGAGCGGCACCAGGCTCGGGATCCAGGCCTCGTCGGAGCGCCGATCGACGACCCGTGCCGAGACTGGCGCCGTGGGACGTTCCTCCAGGTACGGCTCGATCGTCACCTCGGCGATGCGGAACGCCCCGCCGTCGGCCACGAACTCCCCGGCGCAGGTCCACCCCTCGTTCTTCCCCTCGAACGGGACACACCGGGTGACCCGCACCTGGCCTGGCGACCCGGTGTACTCGGCGAGGGTGGCGGCCACCCCCTGCGCGAGCAGCAGCAGGCCGAGCACCCCGAGGAACGCGGCGAAGCCGCCGACCATGAGGATCAACTGCCAGCCGACCCCGCCGCTGGACCAGCGCCCAGGTGGTGCCGGTGGTTCCGCCCCGTCACGTCCCATGCCAGGGATGGTAGGAGCGTCGGTCCACGCATTCCCGTGGCGTACCGGCCGGGTGGCCGCGCCCGGCGCTAACCTCGCCGTGGAGGTGAGGCCGGGTGGTGCAGGTGGCGGTCTGCGGCCCGGCGTCGGCGACGCCGGCCGAGCTGGCCCACGCCCGCCGGGTGGGGGAGTTGCTCGCGGGGCGCGGCGCGACCGTCCTCTGCGGAGGTGGCGGCGGGGTAATGGCCGCGGTCGCCGCCGGCGCCGGGCCCACCACGGCCTGGTCATCGCGGTACGCCCCGACGACGGCACCGCCCCCGGCCCGGTCGCCGACGCCTCGGCGACGCTGCTGACCAACCTGGGGCAGGCCCGCAACGCCGTCCTGGTGTGGAGCGCCGACGCGGTGATCGCGGTGGGCGGCTCCTGGGGCACCCTCAGCGAGGTGGCGCTGGCGATGCGCCGGGGCGGGGTGCCGGTGGTGGTGCTCGGCGGCTGGCGGGTGCTGGACGCCACCGGAGTGGCCGGTGTCCGGCCCGCGCCACGTCGAGACGCCGGAGGAGGCGGTCGGTGT
>NZ_JAEVHN010000186.1:0-10660 GCF_016803375.1 Micromonospora sp. 4G55 | reverse complement strand
GTCTCGGTGATGACCAGCGGCTTGTGGGTGAAGGTGCGGATCTCCTTGATCGTGGGGTTGAAGATCGCGTCGAAGGACCGGTACGTCGAGAACCCCCCGGCGCCGTAGTACCCCGAGAGTCCGATCCAGTCGACGTAGTCGTCGCCCGGGTAGAGCGTGGAGAGTTTCGGGGTCGAGTCGTCCCATCTGACGTTCGGGCTCCACGTCCAGATGACGTTCTTGACCCCGGCCGCCTCGAACACGTTGTGGACGTGCCGCCAGGCCTTCACGAAGTCGCCGGGCCGGTTGCCGTTGACCGTCTCGCACCATGGGTACCAGTCGCCGTTCATCTCGTGGCCGAACCGGATGGCCACTGGATAGTCGAGTGACTTGATGCCCTGGGCCCAGGACAGCAGGTACGGGTCGAAGCTCCCCCGCGCGATGCGGGACAACCGGTAGTGGGGTTGATCGGAGCGGATCCTGTCGATCTTGCGGGCGCTGAAGCCCTTCTTGCGGGACGCCTTGTCCAGCCCGTAGTCCCACGGTTCCCACGCCAGCATCGGCAGCATGCCGCGGCTGCTGATCTGGTCGAAGAGCGTCCGGTCGAATGTGTCGGACGCCCACCCCGAGCCGAAGAGCATCACCTGCGGCTCGCGCTTCGCGGCCGCCGTGAACACGTTCACCGCGGTGAAGTCGTGCGGGCCCTCATGTGTCATGACACCGATGAACGCCTTGCCGGCCGGCGGGAAGAGTTCCGCAGCCGGTCGGGGCGGCGCGCTCGGTGCCGCCGCACCTTGCTCGGCCTTTTCAATCCGGCCGGACGGGCCGTCCTCCCCCCCGGACATGGCGGTCGGTGCGATGGCGAACGCGTAGGTCAGCAGCAGCGCGCCGATCAGCACCATCAGGACCCGCGGAACGGTCAACCTCATCGCTGCAGAACCCCCCCAGCCGCCATCCGCAACCTCGACGGGTGGCGTTCCTCGCTGTCGGCGCGGGCGACCGGCTCGGCCATCCCGTCAACCGCCGGCAGGTGCTGGTTGGCAGCCTCGCCGCCGGGCGCTCCGCCGACGCCGCGGTGAAGTTCCTGACCCGGTACGGATTCGTCAATCTGATCTGGCCGGGCGTGACGTGAGTGAAAGGCCCGACACCGGGTCACCCGTCCTGCCGGTGCGGGCGTCGACATCGAGCGGGGACGAGGCAGGGTACCGAACATCTAGTCCTCGAGTTTCGTGCGCAGGAGCATGTCTGGCGACCAGGTGACCTGGTAGCGAGGGTCGGCGACCCCCTTGGCGAAGGCTTGTGCCACGGCCGGTGAGCTGACGATGCGCCAGTCCACCTCCCGCTTCTTGTTCACTTCGAACCAGATGACGCCGATGATGTCCTTGTAGCGGGGCAGCAACCGGAATGTCTGTGTGATCCACTCGGCCTTGCGCGCGTAGGCGTCGGAGGCGCCGGTCTCGGTGATGACCAGCGGTTTGCTGCTGAAGGCGTGGATCTCCTTGATGATCCTGTCGAAGATCACGTCGAAGGGCCGGTAGTCCGAGGTGAACACGGTGGTGTAGTAGCCGGAGATGCCCACCCAGTCGACGTAGGCATCGCCCGGGTAGAACGTGGAGAGTTTCGGGAGCGAATCGTCCCAGATGTTGTTCGGGCTCCACACCCACGTGACGTTGGTGGCCCCGGCGGCCCGGAACAGATCATGTACGTGGCGCCACGCCTTGACGTAGTCGCCCGGTCGGTTGCCGTTGACCAGCTCGCACCACGGGTACCAGTAGCCGTTCATCTCATGGGCGAACCGGATGGCTACCGGGTAGCCGAGTGACTTGATCCCTTCGGCCCAGGATCGCAGGTAGCTGTCGAAGTCCCCGCGCGCTATGTGGGACAACCGGTACTGGGTTTGCTCGTTCCGTAACCTGTCGACCTCGCGGGTCGGGAGCCCTTTCTTGATGGCCGCTTCGCCCAATCGGTAGTCCCACGGTTCCCAGCCCAGCATTGGCAGCATGCCGCGGTCCTTGATCCGGTCGAAGGGCGTCCGGTCGAATGTGTCGGACGCCCACCCGGAGCCGAAGAGCATGACCTGCGGCTGGCGCTTCGCGGCCGCCGTGAACATATTCACCGAGGTGAAGTCGTGCGGGCCCTCCTGTGTCATGACACCGATGAACGTCTTTCCGGCCGGAGGAAGATCTTCCGGTCCGGTCCGAGCCACGAGCCTGGTTCGGCCGTCGCCACCGCGCTTGGTCCGGCCGCGGCAACCCGGTCGGACGGCGCCTCCTTTCGGCCCTCGGCCGTGGTCTTCGGCGCCATGGCGAAGGCGTAGGCCAGGAGCAGCGCGGCGATCAACACCATCATGACCCGCGGGACGGCCAGCTTGGCCATGGCAAACCCCCGTTCGCCGCCACCCGCGACTTCGGCGGTTGGCGCTCCTCATTGCCGGCGCGCGCGGCTTGCGCGGCCGTGTCGTCGTGCTGCTCTCCGCGAGCCGTGATGGTCGACAGGAGCGCGATCAGCGGCGGACCGAGACCTGTCAGGAGGGTCAGGATCGGCCAAACGTGGAGCATGGTGAAGCTGGTGTCCAGTACGAAACTCGCGCCGAGCAGGCCAGCGGCGAAGGCCGCCCACCAGAAGTGCAGCCGGAAGGTGCCCAGCGACTCGGTGGTGCGCAGCTTCCCCTTGGCCGTCACCACGAATCCGAGCTTCCGCCGCAGCAGCGCACTGGCGGCGGCGGCCACGTAGACGGGACCGGCGAACAGCGCCAGCGCCATGCCGACGAGGCCGATCTCCTCCCGTTCGTGGGGAGCGATGTTGAAGCGGCGGAGCCAGAGCCACAGCAGGAACCAGGTGCCCATGCTCGAGCCCCACAGCACCGACCACACGGTGACGTCGAGTTGGGCCGCGCCCACACCGGTGAGCAGGTACATGGCCGTGGCGAGGTTGCCCAGCAACAGGCTGACGGCGACGCTCGGGTAGTAGAACTGCAGCAGGCGGTACTGCCAGCGGCGCGTCCACGGAGTTCGCGCGGTGCGCGCAGCTCGGGGCGGACCAGGATCTCGCAGATGCCGGCCGCCCACCGCTTCTGCTGGTTGAAGTAGTCCGCCCACGATGTCGGGCCTTCCCCGATGGCCACCACGTCGGGGGTGTAGACGCCCTTCCACGGGTTGCCGGTCTGCGGGTTGACGGCGGCGTGGATCCGGATGCTGGTGAGATGGTCCTCGATGATCGAGTCCTGGTAGCCCCCGATGCTCCGCCAGGCCGCCGGTCGGTAGAGGTGCCCGGTGCCGGTGAGCAGCGGCGCGTCCAGCCCGTTCCCGCCCCGCGCGATGAGTCCGTTGTAGAGGTACTGCTGCACCGACGCGCCGTGCGCGACCCAGTTCTGGTGCATGTTGCCGTAGACCTGGGGCGTCACCACGAAGGCGACGTCCGGGTCGCGGAAGTACCCGAGGGTCCGTTCGAGGAAGCCCGGCAACGGCACGTGGTCCGGGTCGACGTTGGCGACCACGTCGTAGCAGTGCTCGTGCTCCGCCCGCCAGGCGTTGTGATTGCCCGACTTCGTGCGGGCCCGGAACTCGCCGCTCGGCTGGTTGTACTCCGGGCGGCCCTTACGGCTGAAGTGCCGCACCCCGAGCCGCGCGGCCATCTCCTTCACCGCCGGGTCGTCCCCCTCGTCGAGGATCCAGACGTCGACCTGGCCGCAGTACACGATCTGCGTCATCCTCCGCAGGGTCCGCTCGGCGACATCGATCGGCTCCTTGCTGGGCACGATCGTGGTGAGCAGCGCCACCCGCAGGCCGACCGGCGGATCGACCGGGATCGGATCCTTGGCGTGGTACGCGAAAACCCAGATCACCACGTTCTGCGCGAGACGGATCAGCTCCACGCCGACGACCACGCAGAAGCCGATCCGGGCCGCCATCGTCTGCCAGCTCGCGATCCCGGTCACGCCCGGGCCCGGCACGTGCGCCGGGAGCAACAGCCAGCCGATGAACAGCACACCGGCCGCACTGTTGACGAGGACGAACAGGGTGAGGATCAGCCGCGACGCCGGCGAGACGGCGTGGCGGAACTCGACCGCCGCCTCCGGGTGCCGCGGCGCGACCAACGGTCCGGCCGTCGTGCCGCACGCCGCATAGGCACGACGCGCTCTGACGTTGCGCTGTCGCCGGTCGGGCGGCTGCTCCGCCGAGGCCCGGGGCGAGGAGACGGCCGAAGCACCCGCGGTGACCTCCCCGGCGACGTGAGACAGCCGGGTGTCGCTGGCGATCCCCACGTTGCCCCCAAAGGACTCTGCCCGACACGAACTCGACCGGAGCTGATGCTATTCGGGCAATCTGCCCAAAGGGTGCGGGTTGCTCAAATGACCCTGAGCCTGGTTCCGCCGGCCGTTCTCATTCACCGGCGGAGGCCGGGCGAGCCCCGTGCGGCGTCTCGCCGCCTGCGGACCTGGTCCACAGCTCAATGATCCTCGCGAGGTCGCCGGTGGCCCGCTGGTGTCCCTCCGGCGCCGGCCGGGCCAGCTGTGCCGGCGCACCGAGCGCCGCGATCGCCACCAGGGCGACCGCACACCACCGGGCCCGCACCCGGGCAAGGGCGACCGCGCCGAGCGTCGCCCACGCCGGGAGCGTGAAGAGCAGCACCTCCGACGCCCAGATCGGCGTCGCCTGCGCGACGAGCAGCAACCCCAGCGGCGGCACCACCGCCCACGCGGTGTAGACGGCGGACGAGCGCCGCAACGGAAGGCTGAACAGCGCCAACCCGAGCAGCACGACCCCCAGGGCGGTGACGCCGAACAGTTCCCGGGGGGTCGCGGCCAACACGTCCGGGGTGAGCTTCGATCCCCGCGCGATCGGCGCGTCGGGTTGCCCGCCGAACAGTCCCAGCGCGGCGGCCGCGGGTAGCGCACCCAGGAGCGCCACCGCCGACCAACGGCCGGCAATCCCGCGCCGGAAGGCGAGCACGGTCCAGCCGTGCCCGGCCAGCAACAGCAGCGCGAGACCGTGGGACAGGCCCAGCAGCAGCACCGAGGCGCCGTAGCCGGCGAAGCGTCCGACGTTCGGCCGGTCGACGGCCAGCACGAGCAGGAACGTGGCGAGCACGGCGGCGAGCACCGTCAACGCGTACGGCTGGACCTCCTGCGCGTACCGCGTCGACGTCGGCAGCAGCGCGAAGATCACTCCGGCCAGCAGGCCGACCCGCGGCGTGAACAGTCGGGCCGCCAACAGCCCGACGAGGGCCGCCGCGGCGGTGACGGCCACGATCGACACCACCCGCACCGCTGGGCCCGGCGTGCCGAGGACCTCCCCACACCAGCGCATCAGTGCCGACCCGGCGAAGCCCCGGGCTGGGGTGCCGTCGGTGGGCGGGGCGGACGTGCCGGCCCGGACGAGGCAGAGCGCGACCGTCAGCAGTGCCGGTACCAGCCAGGCGGCGACCCGCCACCGGACGGGGTCGGTCGCCGGCTGGGGGGCGACGTCGTGGCCTTCGCCCCAGGGGTCCTCGACGTCGACCTCCGTCGCCGTCAGCCGGGGCAGGACAATGGTGTCCGCGTCCTTCATCGTGTCTCACGCATTTCTGTCGGAACCGGCGGTCGGAGCCGTGGCGGGGCGCCGCCCCGTGGCGACGCCAGGCCAGCGGTCCCGTGCGCGGGCAGCACGCGGCGCAGGACCGGCCGGAGTCCTGAATTGGGTAGGAATGTCACCTGGAGCATAAGGAACACAGGCGGACAGATAGCCCGGATGCGCCACAAGCACCGAATCGGGGAACAACCACCGCTAGCTGATCGAGTCGCGGGACTCAGCCGCAGGATGCCCTGGTCCCAGCCCCGCCAGTGCGACGAGAGTCCGGGCTCACCGGACGTTTGGCGGCGTCTGCGGGGTCTGGTGCGTGTCGAGGTGCGCCCGCAGCGCTGCGGCGATCTCGCCCGCCGCGACGAGCTGATCCGGCGTGAGAGCGTCGACGAAGAGTTCGCGAATGGCGCGCAGGTGCGGCACGGTGGAGCGCCGGAACGCGTCGGCTCCGGCCGGCGTGAGCAGGACCTCCGCCCCACCGCGATCGGTTGCGCACTCCTGGCGACGGATGAGCCCGCGCCGCTCCATCCGCCCCAGGTGGTGGGAGAGCCGGCTGCGCTCCCAGCCGATGTGGGCCGCGAGTTCGGAGGAGCGCATCTGCCGTTCCTGCGCCTCGGTGAGAGCGAGCAGCACGGCGTAGTCGCCCGGGGAGAGGGAAGACTCGGTCTGGAGGCGGGACGCGAGCTGGGACCTGAGCGCTTCCGCCGTCTCGATGTAGTCGCGCCAGGCCCGCAGCTCCGCCCCGCTCGGGAGCTGTCGTCCCTTCCGCCGGTCAGGTGTGGCTTTCGTCATCTCCCGCTCCTGGTTGACATGTCAATCCTGAGGTTAGCATGGTTGACGTGTCAATCGTCGAGGGCTTCCTGCGGCGAGATCGCCGCCAGGGAGCGAGCGTGAGGAGGAGACGATGACAGCTCAAGGCTTTGAACTCGGACTCAACTCGTTCGGAGAGGTCGCCACCGACGGCGGCCGGGTCCTGAGCGACGCCGAGACGGTGCGGCTGCTCGTCGACGAGGCACGGCTCGCGGAGTCGGTCGGCCTCGACGTGTTCAGCGTGGGCGAGCACTACCGGGAGGGCTTCAACGACTCGGCGACGCCGGTGCTGCTCGCGGCGATCGCGACGGCGACCGATCGGATCCGCCTCGGGACCTCGGTGACCGTGCTCAGCACCAACGACCCGGTCCGGCTCTACCACGAGTTCGCGACCCTGGACGCGGTGTCGAACGGCCGGGCCCAGCTGGTTCTCGGGCGGGCGTCGGCGACCGACTCGTTTCCGCTGTTCGGCTACGACCTGGCCGACTACGAGCGCTTGTTCGAGGAGAAGCTCGACCTCTTCGTCCGGCTCCAGCGGGACGAAGCGGTCACCTGGTCGGGCACCGTACGCACTCCCCTGGTCGAGCAGCGCCTGCATCCGCGGATGCGGGCGGGTGGCATCCCGACATGGATCGGTGTCGGCGGGAGCCCGAACTCGGTGATCCGCGCCGCTCGCTACGGCCTTCCGCTCATGCACGCCATCATCGGCGGGCGCCCGCAGCGGTTCGCCGGCAACGTCGACCTCTACCTCCGGGCGCTCGAACAGTTCGGGCATCCCGTGCAGCCGATCGGGCAGCACTCGCTCGGCCTCGTCGCGGACACCGACGAGGAGGCCGTGGAGACCTGGTGGCGGTACTGGCAGCCGGTGGTGGCGCAGTTCGCCGCGGAACGCGGTTTCTACAAGCCGGACCGCAAACGCTACGAGGCCGAGCTCGACACCGGCGCGCTCTTCGTCGGGTCACCCGAGACGGTCGCGCAGAAGATCGCCACCATGGCCCGTGACCTGCGGCTGAGCCGCTTCGACCTCAAGTACGACATCATGCACCTGCCCCGCGAGGCACGCGCGCGCACCATCGAACTGCTGGGCAGTGAGGTCGCGCCGCGGGTCCGGGAGCTGCTGGCGAAGGAGCCCACCCATGTCTGATCTCGAGTTCGGCCTCGACACCTTCGGCGACGTGCCGGAGGACGACTCCGGCAAGCTCGTCTCCTACGCCGCGGCGATCCGTCAGGTCGTCGACGAGGCGGTGCTGGCGGACCAACTGGGGGTCGACGTCATCGCCCTCGGCGAGCACCACCGGCCGGAGTACTCGGTGTCCACGCCGGAGACCGTGCTGGCCGGGATCGCCACGCGTACCTCGCGGATCCGGCTCGCCTCCGGGGTGACCGTGCTGAGTTCGGACGACCCGGTGCGGGTGTTCCAGCGCTTCGCCACGGTGGACGCGCTGTCGCACGGCCGGGCCGAGGTCATCCTCGGGCGCGGGTCGTTCACCGAGTCCTTCCCGCTGTTCGGCTACGACCTGCGCGACTACGACGTGCTCTTCGAGGAGAAGATCGAGCTGTTCGTGAAGCTGCTGGACGAGAAGCCGGTCACCTGGAGCGGCACCAAGCGTGCCCCGCTGGAGCGCGCCGACGTCTTCCCGAAGACCGAATCGGGACGCCTCACCACCTGGGTGGGCGTCGGCGGCTCGCCGCAGTCGGTCGTGCGTACCGCCCGCTACGGCCTGCCGCTCATGCTCGCCATCATCGGCGGCGCTCCCGAGCGCTTCGCGCCCTACATCGATCTCTACCGCCGGGCCGCCGAGCAGTTGGGCACGACGGCGCACCCGGTTGGAATGCACTCGCCGGGCTTCATCGCCGACACCGACGAGGAGGCGAAGGAGATCTACTGGCCGCACTACCGGATCATGCGGGACCGGATCGGCGCGCTGCGCGGCTGGCCACCGATCCGCCGCGCGGAGTTCGACGCCGAGGTCGAGCACGGTTCCCTCTACATCGGCTCCCCGGAGACGGTGGCCCGCCGAGTGGCCCGCGCGATCCGCAGTCTCGGCGTCGGCCGGTTCGACCTCATCTACAGCGCCGGAGCGCAGCCGGCGAGCGCCCGGATGCGCGCGGTGGAGCTGTACGGCAGCAAGGTGATTCCCATGGTCCGTGACATCCTGGCCAGTTGATCAGGGCCACGGACGCCTTGATCGGAAACGGAAGGAAGACATGAACGACAGCGCCCCGAGCGAGCCCCGGACCCTCGGCATCCTCGGTGCCGGCAAGGTGGGCACCGTGCTCGCTCGACTCGCCGTCGCCGCCGGCTACCGGGTGCTGATCGCCGGCTCCGGCGACCCGGAGAAGATCGCCCTCACCATCGAGGTGCTCACGCCCGGAGCGGTCGCCACCACCGCGGTCGACGCCGTGACCGGCGCCGACATCGTCGTCCTCGCCCTCCCGCTGGGCAAGTACCGGAGCATCCCCGTCGAGGCGCTGCGCGGCAAGCTCGTCGTCGACGCGATGAACTACTGGTGGGAGATCGACGGCATCCGCGACGACCTCACCGACCCGCGCACCTCGTCCAGCGAGACCGTCCAGGCGTTCCTGGCCGACTCCCGCGTCGTCAAGGCGTTCAACCACATGGGCTACCACGATCTCGAGGACGGGGCGCGGCCGAGCGGCACACCCGACCGTAAGGCCATCGCCATCGCCGGCGACGACCCCGGTGATCTCGACGTCGTCGCATCCCTGGTCGACCGGCTCGGCTTCGATCCGGTCGTCGCCGGCCCCCTCGCCGAGGGCGTGCGACTGGAACCGGGCAGCGAGTTGTTCGGCGCCAACGTGAGCGCCGACGAGGTGCGGACCATGCTCGACCGCTTCGCGGAGTCGGAGCGTGGGCGGATCGTCGCCCTGGCCCGGGCCACGCCGAAGGCGGGGTGAACCAAGGACATCGCCGGGCAGCGCACGTGCCCGGGCCGCGCTGGTCGCGGGGCCCGGGCCGTGCTGCGCGGTCCGGGTCAGTCGACGGACGGGGTGTACGTGTCGCAGACCCGGCCACGCTCCGCCCGGGCCACCGTGGTGCCGACGCACAGCCGGAGCCGTGGCTTGAACCCGCCCCACAGCAACTCGGAACGGGTCTGGGCGGTCGTCTTACCAGGAGTGCACAGCGCGGCGAAGGTCCGCCAGACGAGCTCGTCAGCCGGCCCGTTGGTGGCGATCTGGACCACGCCGCACCGCCCGGGAGCGTTGACCGCGAGCGTCCCGTTGACCGCCACCGGCGGTACCGGCCGCTCCGGGATGCTCATCATCATGTCGTAGCTGCCATAGGCGCTGACCCCGGCGCTCTCCAGTGCGAAGTCGCTGTCGACGGAGGCCGTCGCGGGTGAGGCGCCGACCGCGACAGCGATACCGGCGACGGCGACCGCACCGAGCATCTTGACACCGAGTGACGTCACTGTGCACTCCCTTTCGAAGGGGCCCACCGATCGGGCGGGCGAAATGGACGGCGTCCACCGTGGTCGCGCGCCAAGGGTGAATGGCACGACCACGATGACGGGAACGCCGGACGCGCCGACCGTTTGATGATTCGTCGGCGCCGGCCCCGATGAGATCGCATCACGGATACGGCGTCAAGGAGGTCCATGAGGGCGCCGAGGGCGCGGCTACCGGCGCGACGGGCCCTTTCGCTGTTCAGCGTCGGCGCCCGCCGACAAAACAGCGCCGACGGATGTGTCATGGTTCACTTCGGTGCCGCTCCGCGCGATTTCACGATTGTCGCAGCGAATTCTTCTCGTCCACATATTCGCTGCCGGCGACGCTGACCGCTGCCTCCCGGCGGCGCACCGCAGGCGGCGAGGATCGAACACCGCTCGGTGAGTCCCCACGTCCCACCGTTGCCTCGCGGCACCGACCGCACGTCTGACGCGATCACCGCAGCCGGCCGCCGCACGGCAAGGAAATGGCGAGGCCGCAGCCACCCCCGAAATCGTCGACCGACGAGCCGACCCGGCGAGTTCGGTAACGAAAGACGACACCTTCTTCCTGCTGACGAAATAATGGCGATCGTTATGCGGGAACCCGCCGCCGCTCAGCATCGGGCAGCTCCCGGAGCCAGGCCCGTGCAAGACTGCGAAATGCTCGACACCTGGACATCAATGGAGGCGGGTTATCCCGGTCTGCGCAGGCTCGATGATTTCCGGAACCAGGCTCCACGCCGTGCTGGACCTGCCGGCCATACCGGATCACCGGCCCGGGGAATTGGCTATCCCCGCCGTGCCCGCACGCCGTATGCCTCGCCTCGGGGCAGCGGGCCGACGTCAGCGCGGCGGCCG